>NZ_BAAGXV010000078.1:0-52601 GCF_054779655.1 Pontibacter brevis | reverse complement strand
GCCTTGATAATCTGTGTCTCGGTAAACTTTGTCTTTTTCATTCCATTTAAAGTTAGTAGTTTTTACAACTTTTAAATGGCCGAACTTCAGGTAAGCCTACAATATTAGCCGGAAAGGGTAGAAACAACGATGCTGGCCATCATCTGCTAGGATGATATTTATCAGTTTTTTACCGCACTTGTGCACGGGGTTAACAGAAGGGGACAGCATAGTGTTTGATGTTGCTGCACCTGCCACAAAAGCAAAAGCCGCTTAGTATGATTCTGAGCGGCTTTTGTTTTAAACTGGGCTGAAAACAACGTAGTGTCAGCTTTCTTTTTTCTTCTGCAGATCCGAAAGGATTTCATAGGAGTGAAGCCTTGCTTTGTGGTCGAAAATATGGGAAGCGACCATGATTTCATCTACCTGTGTCTCATCCAGGAACGCCTGCATTTCTTCTTTTACCGTTTTCGGTGACCCGATAAACGAATAGCGGAGCATTTGCAGCACGTTATATTTCTCTGACGCGTCCCACAGTCCGTCCATGCTATCAACAGGCGGTTGCATTTGCCTTGCAGTTCCCCTTACCACATTCAGGAAAGAGGTATAAAGTGTGGTGGCAAGGTGATTGGCTTCGGCATCGGTATCGGCGGCCACTACATTCACACAGGCCATGGCGTAAGGCTCCTGCAGATCCTCGGATGGCTGAAAGCTTTCGCGGTAAACCTTAAGGGCTGCGTGCAGGCTGGCCGGGGCAAAGTGGCTCGCAAACGCGTAAGGCAGCCCCAATATGCCGGCCAGTTGTGCGCCATAGGTGCTGGACCCCAGCAGCCAGATGGGTACCTGTAAACCCTCTCCCGGAATGGCACGAACACGTGCTGTAGGCGGAGCAGGGGCAAAATAGTTCCTGATTTCCTGTACGTTGTCCGGGAAGTCTTCCACAGCGCCGTGCAGGTCGCGTCGCAGGGCCATAGCGGTCATCTGGTCAGTGCCGGGGGCACGGCCAATTCCTAAATCAATGCGGCCAGGGAAAAGCGACTCTAAGGTGCCAAACTGTTCGGCAACCACAAGGGGTGCGTGGTTTGGCAACATCACGCCCCCGGAGCCAACCCTGATGGTAGAGGTATTCCCGGCTACGTGGCCAATCAGGATAGAAGTGGCGGAACTCGCTATACCCGGCATGTTGTGGTGCTCCGCCATCCAGTATCGTTTAAACCCCCAGCGCTCGGCATGTTGTGCCAGGTCCACAGTGGTTTTAAAGGAGTCGGAAGCTGTTTTGCCGGATAGGATAGGCACCAGGTCCAGGATAGAAAAAGGAATGTCAGTGAGTTGTTTTTTATTTGATGTATCTTTCATTTGGACTAGGATCTTTTCTTTAAGTCTAACGAATCAGACAAGGGTTATGGATGCATAAAGCATTAATAACAAAGCAGGAGAAATAAAGTTATTCTCTTTTTCCAAAGTGAGTGGCACGAGCCGCTTTGAACCGGCGCCCAGGTGAGAACAGTGCCCAGATTAGCAGCGGGTTGAATGGTGGCCGGGGCATTTGAATCTTTTAACATTTTTACTTGAAAACGATGCTAGCCCGGTTTGAATGACAAATGCCTGTCCGGCCTTCCTCATGTGTAACCCATCATGTGCTTCCGTGTATACCTGTACTATGCCTTCAGCCGATTCCACTTTAATTCATCATTCTACCAGGTCACAGAAGCGTTTTCAGCAGATTGATGTTACCAAAGGCCTGGCCATTGTTTCGGTCATACTGCTGCATGCTTTAGAAAATGAGGCTTTGTTGGCATCCTATGCCATCTACCACATCTGGCAGGCGGTGCCTGTGTTTATAGTCCTGATGGGAGTTAACCTGGGGATGAACTTTTCAGGTAAAATACCGGAGCTATCATCATTGTACACCGCCAGGTATTTCCTCAAAAAAGCGGAACGAATCGTATTTCCTTTGCTGTGGGTATATGGCCTTGCTGTGCTGGCGGGTTTCACTTGGCTTTTGCTTTACAACGAGCAGAAGCTTGATTTTAATGCCTACCTTCTCATCGGTTTGTTACCTCTTACAGGGCCAGGCAATTACTTCGTGACGCTGATATTACAAAGCATCCTTTTCTTCCCCATCATTGACTACCTGTTTCAGCGGCAGCCTGCATTAACAGTCGTGTTGCTGGTTGTATTGGAAGTGCTGTTTCTGCTTTGGAGTAGCCAGTCAGCTTTTTTCATGAGCAGGGACTTTCTATACAGCGCTGCCTTGCCACGTTATTTCTCGGCCATTGCTTTTGGCCTGGTGCTGTCCCGGGCTATATTACAGCCGTTCAGAGTGGCTTTGTTCTCACTGTTGATGGCAGTTGCCGCAGCAGGCTGTCTTTACCTTTACAGGATGGTGTATGCAGATTTAAAACTGGATTATGTCCTGGCAACATGGCAGACACAATGCGTACTGACATTCGGATACGCGGCGGCTATGGTATGGATACTTTTCGGGGCTTTACCGGTTAACTCCGATAACAAGTTGCTGCAATTCTTTTCTGTTCTTGGCAAGGCCTCTTACCACATTTTCCTTATCCAGATAGTTTACTTTGGCCTGGTTCCGGAAGACACCCGGGTGCTGCAGGATGTAATCCTTGCTTTGCTGATTGGGTACCTGTTTTACAAAACTGATACAACGTATAACCTGAGCAAAGGCATGTTGTCCCGAAAGAAATAAAGCACCACCAAAGCAGTGCGACAGAAACTACGGATTCCTTTCCTGGCTTTACGAATGCTTTCGCTGGAGCGCCTGTGTTTTCAAAGGAAATGGCAGTGTCAGGTGTAAAATAATGCGTACTTTCAGTACATGAAAGCATAGCACCGGGTAAACTTAAAGCTTTTGTTATGATGTATGTAAGGTATTCTTATCAGAGTATATACCGCTGTATCGTGCTTCTGCTTTTGGCTGTGCTTTGTTCTTTTTTGGAAGCGTTTGCCCAGGAAAATGAAACCAGCGGCAAAGCACCCTGGTCTTATGGGGTGAACGGGTACTAAGGTGCCTTGTTCCGCTACAGAAGCGGCCTGCCAGCGCTTAATTTCACACATCCGTTTGGAGTAGAAGTTTATGCCAACAGGCATACCACCGGGAAGCGGGAGTGGGAAAGAAGGTACAGGTACCCCCATATAGGCTACGCCTTATCGTACTACAACTATGGCGTGCCGGATGAGCTGGGGGAGGCTATTTCGCTGACTACTTACCTGGATAATGTTATTCTTGAAGGTCCAAAGGGCAGCCTGAGGTTTAACCTGGGCACCGGGCTCGTTTACGCTACGCGCTATTATACTCCCGGGGAAAACGAGTTGAACAAAGCCATTGGCAGCCCTGTTGCCTTCTCGCTTCGTGGCACCGTGCGCTATGAATTTCCGTTGAGCACGTACACCTTCCTGAACCTGAACCTGGCTTTCCGCCACTTTTCCAATGGAGGGCTGAACAAGCCGAACAACGGTATGAATTTTCCGCTGCTGGGCGCCGGGCTGCGTTACCAGCCCGGGCACGTGCAGGTTATAGAACGGGCTGATACCGCTGCGGCAATTGTTGACAAACGCGTTCGGCTAAACGTAAGGTTTGCGGCAGGTGTAAAAGAAGTGCTGCGGATAGACAAGAAACACCCCGTATACACGGTGTCAGCGTATGTCAGCAAACGGGTTAGCAGCACCAGCAGCATTTTGCTTGGAGCCGATGCCCTGCATGATGCTGCTTTGCGCAATGAGTTTATCAATATCTCCCAGCCTCCGCCCAATGAAGAACTGGACCCAAGAATGGCAGGCCTCACAATAGGGCATGAATTGCACCTGCACAGGCTCTCTTTTGTGTCACAGATAGGACGTTATGTGTACCAGCCCTACAGGCTGTTCCCCAGCTACTATCAGCGTTATGGACTACAATATGCTGTAACCAGGAACCTCTCCGTCAGTGCCATGCTCATGGTGCACACCCGCACCGCCAACGTAATAGAGTGGGGAATAGGGGTGCGCTTATAGTTTGCCAGTGACCTGTGCCACCTGCAGGTCAGGTTTTAAAAATCTCGAGGGGACCGGGTTGCATCCTGCGTTCATCTGGCAAGGCCTTAAGAACAGAGTTATTTGCTTCTGGTCAGGCGGTGTATCAGGAGTGCAGTACGTTTCGTGATGTCTTCTAAAGAATTCAGGTGAACGTACTCCTCCAGGTTATGAGCATTGCCACCCAGGGCACCCAGCCCGTCGAGTCCATCCACATAGCGGGCAATAAAGGAGATGTCACCGGCACCTCTTTTGCCCGGGTCGTAAGGCTTTACTTCTCCCTGCCCCAGGCTCAGGCTCACCTGGTTCAGGACCTGCAGCAGGGCCATGTTTCCTTCAGTAGGGGGCATCGCTGGATAGCCGTCTGTGAAGGTAATTTCGGCGTTGGTTTGTGGAAGGCTTTCTGCTACAATGGTCCGCATTTTTTCACGCGCACGGTTTTTCTGTTCCTCTGTCAGGAAGCGGAGGTCGCCTTTTACCAAAGCAGTGTTGGCAACCAGGTTGGTTTTGCCCGAAACAGTAGCTTGTGTGCCTGACTCATCCAGGCCTACCTGCGTGCCTCCTGCTATAAGCCCTGGGTTAAAAGTCAGGTATTCTTCCTGCAGCTCCTCGTAAAAACGGTTTAAGACGCGGGAGGCTTCGTACACAGCACCTGCACCGGCTCTTTCAGAAAAGATACCGGAGGAGTGCGTCTGTTTTCCATTTACTTTCAGTGTCCAGCTGCTGCTGCCCCGGCGGGCCACGGTGGCATAGTTAAAGCCGGTGCCTGTCTCAAAGCCAAGCGCGACATCGCTTCGTTTGGCAGCCTCCACAATATCACGGCGGCTGATGTCGAGCGGGGCCCCGGGGTTTTCCTCGTCCCCGTGCAGGATAACAATAACCTGCCTGTCTTTCAGCTGGCCTGCCTCCTGTAATGCTTTCAGGGCGTAGAGCATCACCATGTTGCCGCCCTTCATGTCGTTTGTGCCCGGGCCTGTGGCGATGCTGTCCTGCTGCTGCCATGTCTGAAAAGGGCTATCCGGTTCAAACACGGTGTCGATGTGGCCTATCAGCAAAAGCCTTTTCCCTTTCCGGCCCTTTATTTCTCCAACCAGGTGTCCTCCGCGCTTCATACCGGCAGGCATGTCTACCCAGGTAGTTGTAAAGCCCATCTCGTCCAGCAGTTTTTTGTAAACCAGGCCTGCTTCGCGCACGCCTTCCGGGTTAAATGTGCCGCTGTTGATGTTCACTGTCTGCTCCAGAAACGTAACAGCAGCCGGATGGTTTTTGGTAACATTTTGCAGGACTTGCCGCTCATCCTTCGTCAGCTTCTGGCCAGAGGCAGCCAGAACAGGTAAGCAAAAAAGCAATAGCAGGTAATAAGCGCGGGCTTTGATGTTCATGTATCAGTTATCTAAAACTCTATTTTAAACCAGTAATTTGATGAAAAAAGGGAAAACGATATGGCTATCTGCTGCTACACCGTATATCCCCAGCGTTAAGATAGGCAGGAAGTGCCGGATGAAGCAAATGCAAAACTGAATGGAGTAAAGGCAGGCATCAGGAACAGGAGCTTTCGCGCTGCTGGAGCAGTAGTGCTTGTGCATCATCAAAATTATCACCACCTTTTGGGTTTGTTACGGTAGCAGTACCTTTAGAAGCTGGGGCGCTACAAAATTTTTATTTTCTCAAATTGAATATCAAATGAATTTACAATTACCATGGGCACCAAAACTGCTGCTTTTCGGACTTTTGCCTGCGTCGCTTATCCTGCAGAATACTGCTTCTGTTTATGCGCAAACAAGTGCGGGTAAAGCAACTCCTGTGTCTGTCGAGAAGCGCTATGTAAGCGAACTGGAAGCAATAGCAAAAAAAGCCCCTGTAAAAAAAGCCCTCCAGACAATCGAGGCGTTAGAGCCGCAAACAATACAGGACCATATAACCCTAACAGAAATACCGGCTCCGCCTTTTAAAGAGCAGGAGCGGGGAAAGCAGTATGCTGCCATGTTGCAGGCGGCGGGAGCCGATTCTGTGTGGATAGATGAAGTGGGGAATGTGATTGCAAGACGAAAAGGGCGTTCCGGTAAAAAGACAGTTGTGTTGGAGGCGCACCTGGACACTGTTTTCCCGGAAGGAACGGATGTAAAAGTAAAGCAGCGCGGGGATACCCTGTTTGCTCCCGGCATCATGGATGACACCCGTGGGCTGGCCGTGGTGCTGACGGTGCTCCGGGCGCTGGAAAAGCAAAACATCGAAACGGCAGCTGATGTGCTGTTTATCGGTACAGTGGGAGAGGAAGGATTAGGTGACTTAAGAGGAGTAAAGCACCTGTTTAGAGAAAATGGGCCCGCCATTGACGCTTACATTGCGGTGGATGGAGGCAGCCTGGAGCGTATCACGCATGTAGGCCTCGGCTCACTCCGCTACCGCATCACCTTTAAAGGCCCCGGAGGCCATTCCTGGGGCGCTTTTGGCACTGCCAACCCCCACCATGCATTAGGCAAAGCCATTCATTTTTTTACCACTGAAGCCGATGCGTTTACCAAAGAAGGCATCCGGACCAGTTACAATGTAGGTATTGTGGGAGGAGGGACCTCTGTGAATTCCATTCCCTTCGAATCATGGATGCAGGTGGACATGCGCTCCGAAAGTCCAGAACGACTCAAAGGCATCGACAAGATTTTGAAGGCAGCAGTGCAGAGGGCCCTGCAGGAGGAGAACCAGGCGAAGCGGCGTGGACCTGTCCTCGAGGTAGCGGTTGACTTGGTTGGGGATCGTCCCTCTGGTACGCTTGACCCCGGCACAGCCCTCGTTCAAAGAACCATTGCCGCTACCAAACATTTTAAGGTAGAGCCAAACCTGATTACCGGGTCTACCAACGCAAATACTCCTATCTCTAAAGGGATTCCGGCAGTTACGGTAGGAGTAGGAGGTGTGGGTGGCGGCGCGCACTCTTTGGATGAGTGGTGGATAAACGACAAGGGCCACCTGGCTATACAGCGCACGCTGCTCCTGCTGCTTGCAGAGGCTGGTTTTTCAAAATAAAAGCTGCTGTAATAATTAGTAGTGGAACGGCTGAATATCGTCAGGGTATTCAGCCGTTCTTTATTCAGAGGGATTTTGCCTTTCTTTGATAATGTAATGTGGAGCTCAGATATTGTGTTTAAGTAGGTTGCCGTTAGGAGATTAAGTGCTTTGCCTAGGCTAATACGCAGTTACACCAAAGTATACAGTAAACCCTAAAAAGTGAAGTCAATTCGTCTATTAATCTGATTTTAGCGTTAAAGGCTTTCAGATACTTTCATTCACAATGAACAGGCACGATGAAGATATTCTCATAGCCTCTTCATCGTGCCTTTTAAGCAGTTTTTTCTTTATTTACTAATACCTGATATCAAGCAAGATATCAGAAAACGGAATGTCTGTTTAAGAGAGTTTCTTAAATAAAAATTTAAATTGAAATACAATGCCGAGTTCTTTCAACGTAGCTCTTCCTGAAGTCAGTAAACATGCTGTACCCCCGGCAGGTGTAGGTGAACGCACAGAATGGAGAGCCCTGGTCTGGATCCTGATGGGAATGGGGGTTTTTTTCCGGCTTTTCCATTTTTTAGATAACAGGTCTTTGTATGTAGATGAAATTTTTCTGGCTACCAGCCTGGTAAAAATGGATTTTCTGGAACTGGCTGCTCCTATGCTGGAGTATGAGCAGAAGGCTCCACTTGGCTTTCTGTGGATGGAGCGGTTGATGGTGCTGGTATTCGGAACCAGCGAAATGGCGCTCCGTTTGTTTCCATTGCTTTGTGGCATTGCTTCTCTTTTTCTCTTTTTGCCAGTGGCCCGCTACTTCTTAAAGCCCTTAGGTGTGGTGGTGGCGATGGGTGTCATGGCAACGGCTCCTCCTCTCATTTACCATGCCGTAGAAGCCAAACAGTACAGCACCGAACTGTTTGCCGCGGTGGCTGCTTTGTTTCTCTACATTCGCTTTCATAAACAAATGGGCCTTCCCTCGCTTGTGCTGTGGGGGTTGGGCGGGGCACTGCTGCTGTGGTTCTCTTTTTCTTCCATCTTCATATTGGCAGGTATGGCCTTCGGGGTTTGCCTGCATTACCTGCTCAGGAAAGAATGGCGGCATCTCTTTCGCTCCGTTATTCCTTTTTCGATGTGGTTAGTCAGTTTTGTGATAACGTATGTGCTGTTTACCCACAAGCATGGAGAGGCGGCCTGGCTGCTGCACTGGTTTAAAATCCGGCACAGCTTTATGCCTTTCCCGCCGTCTTCGCCTGCCGATTTGAAGTGGTTCCTGCAGAAGGTTTTTTCTGTGCTGCATTACCCGCTTGGTTTGTCATGGCTGGACCTTTCACCAACCCAACACCCGGTGCTGCGGGTGCTGGCCAGAATGTCGCTCTTATCTTTGGCCGTGCTGGCTGTCGGCTTTCCTGCCTTTTACCGGAAGGACAGGAAACATTTCCTGGTGCTGATTTTTCCGCTCCTGCTGGTGCTCGTGGCTTCGGGGCTGGAACTGTACCCCTTCATGGACCGGCTCATCGTTTTTCTGGCACCCGTGCTGGTTCTTTTTCTGGCGCTGGGCAGTGAAGAATTGTCAACCCTTTTCTTTAGAACAGCAAAAGGACGTTTTATCCTGCCTGCGCTGCTTCTGCTGGGGCCATTGGCAAATGCCAGCCACCAGGTAATAAACAGAGATGTGTTCGGGGATTATAAGAAGTCGTACCAGGTGGAAACGCTTTCCTATATCGACGAACGTTACCAGGAAGGAGATGCCGTTTATATCTATTGGAACAACCTGGTAGGTTACCGCTACTACAAAGACACGCGTGGTTTCAGGTTTGAGCCAGTAGAAGGAAAGGATTACCGTTATGTGGCACAAAACAAACAGGACTATTACAGAAGATTAAGCGCTGATTTCGAAAAACTAAACGAAAACAAGCGGGTCTGGCTGGTTTACAGCAACAGGGTATGGTCTAACATCGGAGATTTTGACGGGCGGCCTGCTTGGTACTACGCACCGGATAATACGAGGTACCAACTGGTTAAAATGTTTTCTTCCATGGGAGAGGAGGTAGAAACTTACAAAACAAGGGAGGTAAATGTGCATTTGTTTGATTTAGAAAAGAGGTGACTCTATCTTATGCGGGTAAAGCATGAATTTGGATTTACTCTCACGCTAAAAAGAGCACATACACATGAACAAACCATTCCCGATACAGCAGGTTCGCGCCGCGTTCCCCGCCCTCAGAGCAGATGAAAGCAGAAAGCCGCTGATTTTCTTTGATGGCCCCGGAGGAACGCAAATGGCCGGAAGCGCAGCAGATGCCATGATGGCTTATATCTCGAACGGCATGGCCAACCTGCACGGTACCTTCCCGACCAGTATAAGAACAGACGACACCATTGCAGAAGCAAGAAGTGCCGTAGCAGACTTGCTGAATTGTGAGCCTTCCGAAGTAGCCTTCGGCCAGAATATGACCTCGCTTGCTTTTTCTATTGCCCGTAGCCTGGCATCTTATATAGAGGAAGGCGATGAAATTGTCGTGACCGAGTTGGACCACCGCGCCAACGTGGATCCATGGGTGACGCTTGCCAAAGACAAGGGAGCCGTGGTTCGGTTTATTCGGTTGAATACAGAGACGTTCACGCTGGACCTGGATAACCTAAACGAGTTGATTACATCTAAAACCAGGCTCGTGGCAGTGGGTATGTCCTCCAACGTAACCGGCACTGTGACGGATATTGAAAAGATACAGGCCAGGGCAAAGGACGTAGGTGCCATTTGTGTAGTAGATGCCGTGCATGCTGTGCCGCACCTGCCCATAGACTTTAAACAGTCCGGTGTAGATGTCCTGCTGTGTTCTGCTTATAAGTTCTTCGGTCCTCATATTGGCATGGCCGTTATAGCAGCATCGCTGTTTGAAAAACTGCCAGTGTATAAGTTGAAGCCAGCGCCGCAGGATATTCCTTATAAGCTGGAAACCGGAACCCAAAACCACGAAGCCATCGCAGGTTTGATTGGAGCAATTCAATTTATCGAAGGGCTTGGGGAAGGAGCCACACGAAGAGAGCGGCTGCTTTCGGGTATGCAGCAGATTGGCGCTTATGAAGATGAACTGAGTGAGCCGATAGAAGGCTTCTTAAATGACATCCCGGAAATTACACTCTACCGCGCTCCGGCTGGCACCCTTAAAACACCGACTTTTGCCTTCACCATTGCCGGTATAAATTCAAGGGATGCAACAGCCTGGTTTGCCCAGAACCATACCATGTGCATTGCCGACGGTGACTTTTATGCCTCCACCATGGCGGAAAAAATGGGCGTGTACGACAGGGGCGGCTGGATACGGATAGGCCTGGCTCCTTACAACACAGCAGAGGAGATAGCGCTTTTTAAAGAAGGCTTGCAGAAATTACTTACTCAACTTAGAAAGTAAAGGCATTTCAGGTGCTGCTCTCGCCAACGTCGCTCCTCCTTGTGTGGCTATGAATAGGGGAGAGTAGCACCTTTTTATCTTATGTCAAATCTGCTCTCAAACTCCTGTATCAGCACATCAAAGTCCTCTTTCAGTTCTTCATAATCCGGCTCAAACGGAGGAACTTTACTTTCATCAAAGGTATCTTCATGCCCCCAGCGAGGCCAGAAGATATTATTGTAATAAAACTCCCACAGGTCTCTTGCTGCATTGTCCCAGGTTAGATCCAGCAATTCTTCATCCTCTAACTGATTACCAAGATCACCAAACAAGTTGATGAAGTTCATGCCCTCTTCAAGAAAAGTATGATTCATGTCTTTCTTCGCTATAGACTCTTCTATGAATTTGACATCAATTACTGCAGAAGGAGCAGGATCCGACAGAAAAGCCCTGATTAACCACTCTCTTGTTTTTTTGTCGTCAGGGAAAGGTATCTCCAGGTCCTTCACCGCATTGAGCAGCCTCGTAGGGGAAGTTGCTGTGATGATCTTGTTCTCTTTAGAAAGTATAAACTTATCTTTCCTGTCATCTTCATCGGTTGAGTCAGATAGCCAGATGTGAAAAAGTGGCGTGTCAAAGCGATCTGAGACATACGCATGTATCCAGGTTTCATACTGCTGGCACAAAGCATCAAAATCTCTTTCAAGTCCTTTTAAAGTCATTTGTACGGTATATTTTAGTATTGCACCTGCTGCCAGGTTTGTCTATGTGAAAAGAAACTACGGCGACATACATTCTTTTACTGTTTCTATGCGAAGGTGTTCACAGTAGCATCAAAATTGAAAAGATGTGCAGTATTATAGGAATGAAATCAACTAAGGCCGAAGGATGTATACTGGAACCAAACAGTAGCGTAAGGACCGTTAAAGTACCCACACTGGATACAAGGCGGTTATAAATCTCCTGAAAAGGGCGACTATCGACCTATAGCGAGCGCAAATGAAGAAAAAGTTACAACTGGTATCGCCACCACTGCTGTGGAAAGCAACAGGAAAATAGAATGTCATAACACAGGAAGTGCTATACAAGTGCTAATGCTGTGCCTATTCCCTCTAATACCTTATCTTAAGAATATTTTTAAAAATTTAGCTTTTTTGTTATAAATATCTTTGGATAGGTATTTTTTTTCTGTATTTATTCTTATTTTAGCCTAATCTTTGATTTAATACAGGATTGATGCTGCCTCACAAAGGCAGATACCTGTAACAGGAGCATTGCTTCCTGCTACAAAAGCACTCAGATCTCCCTGTTCTGCTTCTTCCTGGTGAAGGGCTGCTTTCTGTTTTTGATGTTATCCTGTTCCTGCAAGTGTTGTTGGCCCTGCCATAGCGCCCGTTTTACACTGGTTTTGCCTTGGTGGAATAACTCTTTTCTTCCTTAAATTATTTATTTCAAACATGAAAAATTTTATTAACTCTCGCCCTTTTTTAAGAGTTGCAGGCAGCACGCTTGTGGCCGCTTTTGCGCTGTGCCTCCAGGCCTGTGAAAACAAACTGGAGGAGGTTGCCCCGCAGGATGCTGAATTGTCAGCAGTCTCGTCGGGTACCCTACGTCAGGCCGAATTCATCGATGGCCATTATATTGTCGTTCTAAAGGATGAACAAGCCCAGATGAACAGCAACGTAACGGAAGGTTTCGAGCAGAGAAGAGAGAAAGTAAAAGCCTATGGCCATATCATCCTACATGAAAAGGGAATACCTACTCAGGCACTTTATTCAGCTTATGGGTTTGCTTTATCGGGCTTTGCTGCCAAACTTACTCCGGCGCAAGCTAACGCCCTGCTGGCAGATCCTCGTGTGGCCTACATCGAGAGGGACCAGGTGGTAAGGCTTATAGAGCCATTCGCAGGTGTTTCAACCACTTCAGAGAGTTCAACAAGCAGCCAAACTACTCCTTTAGGAATAACTCGTGTAGGTGGTGGTACCCATACTTATACGGGATCGAAAAGAGCCTATATAATAGACACAGGTATTTTGATGTTCACTAACAGCGAAGGAGATTTGATTTTACATGAAGATTTGAATGTTGAGACAAGAAGGTCCAAAATCTATAACGCCTTTTGTGATGACATCAATGGAGATGATGATGATCCCACCAATACACCACACTGCGCTGAAGATTTGAAAGACAGATACCCCAACGATGGCAATGGACATGGAACACATGTGGCAGGAACCATTGGAGCGTTAATAAATTCAAAAGGAGTAGTAGGAGTGGCACCGGGTGTAACACTTGTTCCTGTTAAGGTGCTAAGCAAAGATGGAAACGGTTCTCTCTCAAATGTCCTGGAGGGGTTAGATTTTGTTTATTCTGATGCAACAGAGGGGGATGTAGCAAACATGAGCCTGGGAGCAGCAGGTTCAAAAACATTAGATAATGCTGTATTAAAGGTTGCTAAAGAGAAAAGAGTCTTATTTGCCATTGCTGCCGGTAATGATGCAATGCCGGCTAAAAACTATTCACCTGCCAGAGTAAATCACGAGAATGTTTTTACTGTTGCTGCAATGAGTACAAGACTTTTATCAGATGGTACCTGGGATGATTCTTGGGCTTCTTTCTCTAACTATGGTATACCACCTGTAGATTTCATTGCTCCAGGAGTGAATGTAAACTCAACTTTTGTGACTATTACGGACGGGCAATATTCCGGTACTTACAAAGAACTTAGTGGTACTTCTATGGCAGCCCCTCATGTGGCAGGTCTTCTTATCCTGAATGGGAAAAATATTAACATTGACAAGTATGTAAAACGTATTCCTAGAGAATCTTATCCGGTGGCGCACCAATAGTTGTCATAATAGCAGATATAATCAAAAGGGCTTCTCACCATAAACGGAGAGGCCTTTTTGATTTTATAGCACCGAACACTGGAGCTAATCTTTTTAATGCTGCAACCATACGACCGGCTTTTAGTAAGCAAGATATGCTGCTGCTCCTGTGTACTATCTGACCTTTGGTATGGCAGCCGCAGTTGCTGATAAAGGATGTGATATCAAAAGCTTTATCGTTGTGAGAGAAACCCGCGACAGTATAAAAGATATATGGGGGGACCGGATGCCATACCAGGGTAACTGGCCAGTAAGAGTGGATGTGAAACTGGAGGAGGAACCGGACAAATGGGTACAGTCTGCCTGCGTGCTGTGCTCCAACTGCTGTGGTATGGACATTGGCGTTAAAGACGGCAAAATTGTAGGTGTGCGGGGGCGAGAAGCTGATAGAGTGAACCATGGCCGATTGGGACCAAAAGGCCTTCATGGCTGGGTTGCCAACCATAAAGACAGGCTCACCAAACCGCTCATCCGGCGGAATGGCAAATTGGAAGAGGCAAGCTGGGACGAGGCCATGAACCTTATCGTTCAGAAAACAAAGGAACTCCAGGAAAAATATACCAGCAACGCCATTGGCTTTTATACTACAGGGCAGCTCTTTCTGGAGGAGTATTATACTTTAGGGATTATCGGGAAAGCGGGATTGGGCACACCGCACATGGATGCGAACACGCGTCTTTGTACTGCAACCTCCGGAGCTTCGCTGAGTCAGTCCTTTGGCTCCATCGGTAGTCCCGGTTCTTATACAGATTTTGATACCACAGATGCTATCCTGCATGTAGGCCACAACCCAGGCTCTCAGCAGACGGTACTTTGGATGCGGATACTGGACAGGCTTTCCGGACCTAACCCACCGAAACTGGTGGTAATTGATCCGAGAACAACCTTTACCGCCGAAAAAGCAGACGTGCACCTGGCTCCACGTTTAGGGACTAACGTACCCCTGCTGAACGGCCTCCTGAACCTGATCATCTGGGCAGGCCATACAGACGCAGCTTTTATAGCGGCACATACTACGGGTTTTGAGAAGTTAAAAGCAACTGTGTCGGCATGGACGCCTGAAAGAGTGGAAGAGTTTACCGGTGTGCCCGCAGCAAAACTGGTGGCAGCGGCCAACATACTGGGGACTACACCTTCCTTAGTGTCTACTGCGCTGCAAGGTGTTTACCAATCGATGCAGGCCACAGCGGCGGCTGTTCAGCTAAACAACCTGCACCTGATCCGGGGCCTGATTGGCCGCTCGGGCTGTAGTGTCTTTCAGATGAACGGGCAGCCTTCGGCACAGAACACCCATGAGTGCGGGGCAGATGGGGAAATGCCTGGCCTGCGCAACTGGAAGAATCCGGCGCATGTGGAAGAGCTGGCGCGCCTTTGGAACGTGGATGTGGATACAATCCCGCATTGGGTTTCACCAACTCCTGCCATGCAACTGTTTAAGTTTGCCCAGCAGGGAGTCATCAAAATGCTCTGGATCAGTGCCACGAATCCTGCAGTCTCCTTGCCAGACCTGCTGCGGATAAGAAACATTCTGGAGAAGGAGAACCTGTTTGTGGTTGTGCAGGATGCTTATCTTACGGAAACAGCGAAACTTGCAGACGTTGTATTGCCGGCTGCTATTTGGGGTGAGAAAACCGGTTGCTTTACAAATGCTGATCGTACCGTACATATCTCGCATAAAGCCATTGACCCTCCGGGTGAAGCGAAGCCGGATCTGGAAATCTTTCTTGACTACGCCCGCCGCATGGACTTCAGAGATAAAGATGGTGCTCCGCTGGTGAAATGGAGCACTCCCGAAGAAGCGTTCGAGGCCTGGAAGTTATGCTCCAAAGGGCGCCCCTGCGACTATAGTGGTATGAGCTATGAAAAGCTGACAGGTGGCTCAGGAATACAGTGGCCCTGCAATGAGGCTTACCCGGAAGGGAAGGAGCGGCTGTACACGGATTGGGTATTCAACACAGCCGGAGATTATTGCCAGTCTTACGGGAACGACCTGCAAACTGGGGGTGAAATGCCACGTGAAAGATATATGAACAGTGATCCTAAGGGCAGGGCTGTTATTAAAGCGGCAGATTATGAACCCCCTCACGAACAGCCTGACAAGGAGTATCCCTTGTGGCTGACAACTGGGCGGCTGGTTTATCATTTCCAGACGCGCACTAAAACAGGCCGATCCCAGGAACTGCATGATGCCGCGCCCGAGGCCTTCCTGCAACTCTCCGAAGAAGACGCTGCGCAATACAAAATTGCCGAAGGTGATTTGGTGGAGGTAAAGTCCCGCAGGGGGCGTGTAGTTGTGCCTGCTCAGATCGGGGGCATAGCGCCCGGCATCCTTTTTATTCCTTACCACTATGGTTATTGGGACAATCCGGAGCGTGCACGCGCTGCCAATGAACTGACACTAACAGAGTGGGACCCGGTAAGCAAGCAGCCATATTACAAATATGCCGCCGTCAGTATTCAGAAAGCAGACACTTCTGCGCTGGGTAAGCTGGTGGCAAAAGCGAAAGATGAGATAGCAGAAGTGAAACAGGAGGCGGCAACCGTACTAAGAGATAAACTGAAATTATAAAGAGATGCATATAGGGTATTTTATAGGGCTTGTTTACAGCGGGGAGAAAGAACTGGCAAAGGCATTCTCTTCAGTGGCCCAGAAGCATAAGGTGGAGCCTGAAATCTTTAACATCTGTCAGAAACTTTCCTCCTGGTCAGAGAAGCATGCAGCGGCACTTCTCCAGTTTATGGAGCGCTATAGCGGAAAAGAGCAGGATGAGCCGGAAGAACTACGGGACACCATGTTCAGCATGTTCCGGGCCACCAGCTTTGGTCTGGTGCGTGACCTTCAGAACCTGTGGGTATTAGTCAATGAGGTCAAAATCTGTTGCGTAACCCTGCTACAGGGCGCCTACTCTTTGCGGGACAAGGAGCTGATCCTCTTGGTAAAAGAATGTAATGAAACAGCGGACCGGCAACTGATCTGGCTGATGTCCCAGATCAAGCACATCAGTCCACAGGTGCTGGTAGTAGCCTAACAGTTTGTGCAGCAGCGGACAACCTTTCGGAGAGGATCTCATAGTTTTGGTGATGCGCTTTCCAAAGTATCCTGATTAAGGTTTTAGGAAGAGCAGGCACCATCCTGCATTCATCAGCCAAATCATTACCCTATAGTAACTACTTGTACAAGTGCTGTGATAGAAATGTAAGTTCGGGTCATGATTTCCTGCTCTTTCATCTTTCCAGTGTTGCCCCGTTTTAGTGGTATCAGGTCCCCGCTTTATTTGTACAGAGAGAAATCTGGCTCAGCATGCTACTTTAGTGTCAGTGTAGTAAAGGTATTAAGTACCGTTGTGATGAGGCTGATAAGAGCTGTTGGATAAACCCCAATGCCCACCAGCAGCAGCGCGAGCACGGTTAAGGTACCCACACTGGCCATATAGATAGAAGGCCGAAGCTGCCTTCTTGGCTCCATCGCAGTCTCAGGCTGCTGAAACATGACGGCGATGATTTTGATGTAGTAGTACAAGCCAATCACGCTATTAAGCACAAGTATTGCCACCGGAAGCCAGAGTTGCGTGTTCACGCCTGTCGCGATGATGTAGAACTTGCCTACAAAGCCGGCTGTAAGGGGTATGCCTGCCAGCGAGAGCAGCATGGCCGTGAAAATGGTTGCCGTCCAGGGGCGCCGCCAGAGCAGACCTTTATAATCCTCCATCCGTTCCGCATCACGCACTTCATCCGACAGCATAGCGATGACGCCAAAGGCACCTACCGTGGTGATGAAGTAAGCGACAAGGTAAAACGTCACCGCCTCCACGCCCATCTGGTTTCCGGCCAGGAAAGCCACGAGCAAATAACCCAGGTGAGAGATGGAGGAGTAGGCGAGGATGCGTTTTACGTTCTGCTGCATCAGGGCCAGCAGGTTACCGGCAAACATAGAGGCAACAGCAATGATGGTGAAAATGAGAATAAGGGTAGGGTAGCGGTAGCCATCCACCTCCATGAAAAAACGAATCAGCAAACCTAGCACACCACCCTTGGAAACCGTGGCAATGAAAGCCGTAACCGGTGCAGGCGCGCCTTCATAAACATCGGGCGTCCACATATGAAACGGCACCACGCTCAGCTTAAACCCGATGCCGATGATCATCATGCTAAAGCCGGTAATAACCAACAGCGGAAGCCTGTCGAATGCAGCCATGGCAGTGGCTATTCCAGCGAAGGTCATGGTGCCGGTGGCGGCATATACTAACGCCATTCCGAACAGCAGAAAGGCAGAAGAGAAAGCGGCCAGGATGAGGTATTTAATACCTGCTTCGTCAGAACGCTCACGGGTGCGGAGGTAGGCAATAAGCGAGTACAGGGCTACGCTCAGTATCTCAAGGCCCAGGAAAAAAGAAGCGAAGTGTTTGCTGATCACCATGACGCAGGCCCCGAGCGTGGACAGTATCAGCAGGATATAGTATTCTTCCTTCCGCTCTTCGCGCTGCTCGAAATAAGCATAAGAAAGCATGCTGATGAGTAACGCCGTAATCAGCATCAGACCGATATAAAATACAGAGAATCCGTTCATTACAAAGAGCGGCTCAATGGTATAAGGCGCTGCCACATGTTGCTCAAAAAGAGAGGCAAAGGCAGCCACAAAAGAAACCGCCGTAATCACGTAGATAATCTTGTGGTTACGCCATGCTGAAATCACCAGCATACTGACCAACGCGCCTACTGTCAGGATGAGCAGTGGCATCAGGTGAATAAAATCATTTACGTTCATGGGCTATGGGTTAATCTTCTATCAACTCTTTAGGACGTTCTCCTATGAAGGCAGGGCCGTTTCGTTCTACATTTTGTCATCCTGTAAAGGATCTTGTGGGCCAGTAGCGAAAGCTTAACCTCCCAGCCACCAAGTTTTTTAACAGAATGACGATTACTTTAACTTCATGTTCTTAAAGTGAAACGGCCCTGCCTTTCAAGGGAATAGGGGGATGATTTCACCTGCAGAGCATCAAGAGAAACCTGTTGCATCTGCTTTCGAAAAGTCGCAGATGCTTTTCTGAACCACAGTCTGCTTGTCATCCCCCAACCCCTTTCAAAGGGGGACATTTTGTATTACTTTTTAAGATCTTTCACTACTGCCTCAAAGTATACACTGTCAATTTCAGCTATTCTCAAAGGCATCTCGTTTGCCGCTACTTTAGGCTCCACTTTGGACCCGGAATATGCCTCCAGTTGTTCCTGCACGGATGGCTGTGCCAGGTTTAGCACAGGCTGCGGGTAAAGCCCCAGCCAAAGAAGACCAACTATCATGGGCGCGGCAATCAGCATCTCCCGGGAGGTAAGGTCAGGAAGTGCAGGTTGCTCCACTGTGGCGGGTTCGTAAAACACTTTCTGCATGATGCGGAGCGAGTAAGCCGTGGCCATCACCAGACCAATGGTGGCAAAAACAGTTAGCCAGTTGTTCGCCTGCCACGAACCTACCAAGGTTAAAAACTCAGCTATAAAGTTACCCAGCCCCGGCAGGCCCAGGGAGGCCATCACAAAGACCAGCGCCACCACGCCCATCTTCGGGGCTCTGGACCAGAAACCGCCCATTAGTCTTATGTCGCGGGTGTGCAGGCGCTCGTACAGGAAGCCAGCCAAAATGAACAGCGCCCCGGTACTGAGGCCATGGGTGATCATCTGCATCACCACCCCCTGCAGCGCCCATTCGTTAAAGGCAAACACACCAAGTATCACAAAGCCCATGTGGCTGATGCTGGTATAAGCCACCAAGCGTTTCAGGTCTGTTTGTGAGAAGGCCAGGATGGCGCCGTAAATAATGCCGATGACACCCAGCAGCATGGCCCAGGGTGCAAACTCCACGGTGGCTGTCGGGAACAGTGGCAGCACAAAGCGCAGTAAGCCATAAGCACCTGTCTTTAGCAGCAGTCCGGCCAGAATTACACTGCCTGCCGTGGGGGCTTCGGAGTGGGCGTCGGCTAGCCAGGAGTGGAACGGCACCACGGGCAGCTTTACGAGGAAGGCTGCCAGGAAACCGAACATCAGCAGGCGTGCCGCTTCAGGAGCAAGCGTGGTATTCAGCAGTTCAAAATAGTTAAAGGTATAGGTGCCCGTCTGGCTGCCATGGATGAAGAACAAACTCAGTATGGCGAGCAGCATGAGGAGCCCACTGGCCTGCGTGAAGATGAAGAACTTATAGGCGGCATAATTGCGGTTCTCATGGCCCCAGATGCCTATCAGGAAGTACATCGGTATGAGCATCACCTCCCAGAAAAAGTAGAACAGGAACAGGTCCATGGTGAGGAAAACACCAGTGATACCCGCCAATACCCACAGCAGGTTAAAGTGAAAGAAACCGACTTTGTTTTTTATCTCTTTCCAGGAAATGAGGATAGCCAGCAACCCCAGGAAAAAAGTGAGGAGCAGCATGAGCAGGCTTAGTCCGTCCAGCGCCAGGCTAAAGGAAACACCCCACTGCGGAATCCAGGGCAGTTCGTACTGCAGCAGCCAGGGCGAAGCACCCAAGGTAGCAGCAGGTGTAGCCAGCCACAGGTAAACAGTTATGCCGAGCGTTGCCAGCACGAAGCCCAATGCTATCCAGCGGGGAGAGGCACGGTGCCACTTTTGGGCCATCCATGCCAGCAGTCCGCCAGCCATCAATATCACGATAAGCCAGACTAATATCATAGGAATATGCTTATGGTTAGAATCATGATAGCGCCCACCACCACACCCGCTACATAGTTTCGAAGCACCCCGCTTTGGGTATCCGACAGCATCATATGAAAGCCTTCTGCCACACGGGCAAGGCCGGTGTAGAAGCCGTCAATCACGTCGCGTTTGTTCACGTTGGCCAGGAACACGTAAGGCCGCACCAGCAAGGTGTCGTAAAGTTTATCAAAGCCCCAGCCGGAATGCCAGAAGCGGTGCACCGCCATGGCCGTACCAGAGCGGTGAATAGAGGCGAGGAGTTCAGGTTTGCTCAGGTAGAAGAGGTAGGCAATGCAGATGCCGCCCAAGGACACGACTGCTGCTAATAACTGCAGCATCCACTCGTACTGGTCAAAACCCGGCACCACGCTTACTGCGGGCAGTATGGGCGAAAGAAAATCAGAGAACAGCACCACATGCCCAAAGTTATGCGGCAGTTCAATAAAGCCGCCCACCAACGAGAGCACTGCCAGTATGATCAGCGGGACCTTTATCGCCATGGTAGGCTGGTGCCCGACATGGGATTTGGCTTCGCCATAGAAGGTGATGAAGACCATCCGGAAGGTATAAATGGAGGTGACAAAGGCCCCCAGCAAACCCGCCGCATAGAGCCAGACGCTTCCGTTCTCGCCTGCCAACTGTAGCCACAGAATCTGGTCCTTGGAATAAAAACCAGCCGACACCAGGGGGAAAGCAGCCAGCGAAGCAGCGCCAATCAGGAAGGTCCAGAATACGACCGGCATCGACTTTCTGAGTCCACCCATTTTGCGCATGTCCTGCTCATGGTGCAGCGCCAGGATAATAGCCCCGGCACAGAGGAAGAGCAGCGCCTTGAAGAAGGCGTGAATCATAAAGTGAAAAATGCCCGCCGACCAGGCACCCACTCCCAGTGCCAGGAACATATAGCCAATCTGGCTGATGGTAGAGTAAGCGAGCACCCGTTTCAAGTCGTACTGCGTGAGGGCGGCAAAACCGGCAATCAGCAGCGTAACGGCACCAATAGCCGCTACTGCCATCATCGCGACAGGAGCCAGCTCAAAAATGACGTGCATACGCGCAATGAGGTAAACACCCGCCGTGACCATGGTCGCGGCATGTATCAGGGCGCTGACAGGGGTTGGACCCGCCATGGCATCAGGCAGCCACGTTTGCAGTGGCAACTGCCCGGATTTACCTACAGCGCCACCAAGCAGCAGAAAAGCAATGATCACAGCCATCTGCGCACCTGTATCCCACAGTTGTACCGCCTCCGTGGAAATGGTCTGAATATGCAGGGTGCCGAAAGCCTGGAAGAACATGAATAGCCCGATGGCCATGGCCGTGTCGCCGACGCGCGTGATGATGAAAGCTTTCCGGGCAGCATAGCCGTTTGCGGGTTCTTTGTACCAGAAGCCGATGAGCAGGTAGCTGCACAAACCAACGCCTTCCCAACCCAGGTATAAGAGCAGGAGGTTGTCTGCCATCACGAGCACCAACATGGAGCCTACAAACAAATTCATGCATGCAAAGAAGCGGGAGTAGTCGGCATCTTCGGCCATGTACTCAGTGGAGTAAATGTGGATGAGAAAACCGACAAAGGTGATGACAAAGATAAATACCATCGAGAGTGCATCCAGGTGAAAGGCAATGGACGGATTAAAACCCGCCACGTTAAACCAGTTCCATACTTCCTGGTGGTAGTAAGCAGGCTGAGCAGAAAGGTATTCAATGCCCAGCAGCAGCGTGATAGCTGCCGAAACTCCGACACTGCCTACCCCGGTAGCGGTTACCAGTCCGCGTGAGATCCTGTTGCCGAACAGCACCAGCAGCAGGGCCCCGGCAAAGGGCAAAGCGGGTATCAACCAAAGTACGTTCTCCATAGCATTTATCCTTTCATAAAGTTTGCGGTGTCACTGTTCAGGGTCTTCAGCTGGTGGTAAATCTGCAGGATCAGGGCCAGCCCAACAGACACCTCCGCTGCGGCCATGGTGAGAATGAAGATAAACATGACCTGCCCGTCGGGTTGCACCCAGCGGGAGCCAGCCACAATAAAGGCCAGACCAGCTGCGTTCAGCATAATCTCTACCGAGATGAGCATAAAAATGATGTTGCGCCGAATCATGACGCTGATCATCCCAAGTAAGAAAAGGATTCCTGCCAGCAACAGGCCGGCTTCCATGGATACAGCATTCATGCGGCGGCGCTCCTTTCCTGTAAAAACCGGTGTACCACTTTTTTCTTTTGCCTGCCCAAATGATAGGCGCCTACAATGCCCGCCATCAGCAAAATGCCGCTTAGCTGCACGGCCAGCACATAGGGGCCAAATAATGCTATCCCCACCAGGCGGGCATCCACGGCCACCACTGCGGCGGCAGGAGGTGCCTCAGCGGCGGTTATCATATAAGCCAGTTCGGCCAGCAGCACCAGCGACAGGATAGCCGGCCCCACCCATACAGATGGCTTCAGCCATTCCTTTTCCTGCTTTATATCCTCGTAAGTGAGGTTGAGCATCATGATGACGAAGATGATGAGCACCACAATGGCGCCGGCATACACAATAACCTCCAGGGCAGCCATAAAAGGCGCTCCCAGGGTAAAGAAGACTACTGCAACTGCCAGGAATGAAACCACGAGGTAGAGCAGCGCATGAATCATGTTATAGCGGGTAATCACCATCAGGGTAGCCAGTACGGCAACAGCTGCGGCTATATAAAATGTCAGTTCCATGGCGTCAGGGGATTAAGCTTTTAATATCTACAGGAGGCATTTCGTTTTCTGCCTCTCCTTTGTCTTTTCCGCCGATGGCCATACCCGCCACCTTGTAGTAATTGTAGCCCGGGTACTTGCCCTGGCTGTTGATGAGCAGATCCTTTTTCTCATACACCAGGTTCTGGCGGTTGTATTCCCCCATTTCAAAATCCGGTATCAGCTGGATGGCATAAGTAGGGCAGGCCTCTTCGCAGAAACCACAAAAGATACAGCGGGAAAAGTTGATGCGGAAAAAGTCGGGGTAGCGGCGGCCTGTCTCGTCTTCCGTGGCCTGAAGGGAGATACAGTCCACGGGGCAGGCGGCGGCGCAGAGGTTGCAGGCCACACAGCGTTCGCCCTCATCGGGGTCACGCGTCAGGACAATCCGGCCTTTCCACCTCGGGGGGAGATAGGGCTTTTCTTCAGGGTACAGTACGGTATCACGTTTGTGAAACGCATGCAGAAATGTAAGCCACATACTGCGTAAAATACTAAACATGTCTGCTCCTTTCTTTTATAGTTTCTTTACTATTCCATTTCTATTTTGTCATTTCGACCAGCGGGAGAAAACAGAGCGTATATCAGATTCTATCTCTGGTTCACCTAATAAATGCGGTACCGGGTCTAACCACCCCTAACCCCTCCTTGTCTAAGGCGGGGAGTCTGCTGTTCCGGTTTCTACTGACCTTTTTTATAGCTCAAGTTTTTCAGTTTTTGTGCTTTTACCTTTAGTCAGTTATATTGATAAAATCTTCAAATAATAATTCCAACTCCCCTCCCTTGCTGGTGCGAGCTTGTAGCTCGTTCCTTCTACACTAGAAATTCTTAACAGGCAGGAGTGTTTGGATTTTTCACCCTTCCTGCCACAGCACAATAGCAGCCGTCACCAGTAAATTCACCAGCGTAAGCGGCAGCAAAATTTTCCAGCCGAACTCCATTAACTGGTCGTAGCGGGGGCGGGGCAGCGAGGCCCTTAGCAGCACAAAGACCATCAGGAAGAAGGCTGTTTTCAGGATGAACCACACAATGGGCGGTAAAAAGTCCGGACCCAGCCAGCCGCCAAAGTATAAGGTGACGAGCATACAGGAGATGAGCGTAATGCCCATGTACTCCCCAATGAAGAACATGCCGAATTTCATGCCGGAGTACTCTGAGTGGAAGCCTGCAATGAGCTCACTTTCTGCCTCGGGTATATCGAAAGGCAGGCGGTGCGTTTCGGCGATGCCAGCAATAAAGAAGATGACAAAGCCCAAGAACTGTGGAATAACAAACCACATTCCTGCCTGGGCCAGCACGATGTCTGATAAGCGGAAAGAGTTACTTAGCAGCACCACACCCATCAACGCGAGCCCCATAAAAACCTCGTACGAGATCATCTGGGCGGCGCCACGCATAGCGCCTAAAAGCGAATACTTGTTGTTAGAGGCCCAGCCGCCCAGGATGATGCTGTAAGCACCCATCGACGACATAGCCAGGAAAAACAGCAGCCCGATGTTAAGGTCTGCCACCACAATACCAGGGGCAAAGGGTACCACCACAAAGCTGAGCAGTACCGTGACCACCACCACAGCAGGGGCGATAACATATACTTTTTTATCAGCAAAAGGCGGTATCCAGTCCTCTTTAAAGAACAGCTTCATCGAGTCTGCCAGCACGATAAAGAGGCCGAAGGGGCCTGCGCGGTTCGGTCCGTAACGGTCCTGCCACAGGGCCAGCATACGGCGCTCCACCCAGATAAGTCCGGCTGCCACATTGAGCATCACGAACAGCACGCCGCCGATGCTCAGAAAGTAGTTTGGGGTTGCTTCTTCCATTTTAAGTCACGGTTTAAGATGGCCCATGCGGGTAATTCTGCAAAGGGTACTGGAGGTAAACCAACAGGCAAGCCGGCAGTGCCACTTGGTATATGCAGGCTGGTCTTCACGGGTAAAGCGTAATGCTGGCCTTCTATTGTGAAATGCAGCGGCTGCCCTTCTTCCAGCTTCAGGCGCATGGCATCGGCGGCATTGAGTGCTACATAGGGCTCAGGGGTTCGCTCCATAATGGGAGGAGAGAAAATGCTTAACTCTTCTGAGCCAAACGTATGGTACAGGGGCAGCATAAAAAGGTGGTCCTCCAGCGGTAAAAAGTTCTGGGGAACAGCCGTAGAGAACTCTCCCGTACCGGCTGGCTCTATCAGGCGCACGCCAGGGTCGCCCCCTTTCAGGTGGCCGCCTACTTCCTGCTGATACTTGTTGGTAGCCTGGTTCGAGTTCCAGCCAGGCGCCCAGAAGTACGGAATCAGGGAGGAAGGTGGTTGGCCCCGGTAACCTTCCATCGTATAGGAAAGTGGAGAGTCAGGGTCCTCAGGTGGTTTAGGCTCGCTCACATTGATGTTGGCAAGCATAGACGTGCGCCCACTGAAACGGTGCGAGGCCCGGGCAATCTTCTGCCCTGCAATTCTGAACTCAGCGGTAGGTGCAACCGCCTCTATACCCCGGAACACCGGCAGCTCTACGACAATGGCACGAATGATGTCGTCGTAACCTTGCCAGTTGATGATGTCCTCCTGCGCCACGATAGTACCCAGTTCAGATAGCCAACGCCAGCTTTCCTGTATGTCTTCCGCGGTAGGGTATACCTGGTAAAAACGCTGTGCCCGGCCTTCGTTGTTAATGAGCGTGCCATCTGCTTCGGCAAAAGTGCCTGCCGGCAAAAGGACACCAGCCGTTTCGGTGGTGCGGTTATGGAGGTGGTCCAGCACGATAACCTGCTTACAAGTTTTAAAAAAATTGTTTATTGTTGCTTCTCCTGCACGCCGGTACAAGTCGTTTTCAAGGATGATGACCGTGTCGGCATAGCCGTTGAGCACAGCCTCCAGCGCAGACTCTAATTTGTGGCCTCCTAACATGGCCAGGCCCATACTATTGCACTCCGGTACAGTAAGTGCAATTCCTGCTGTTTTTTCTCTCGCACACAGTGCGTTCGCAATGTTGGAAGCGGCTTTCAGCACGCGTTCGTTTCCGCTGTGCGTGCCCGAAATAATCAATGGGTTATTTGCTGCCATCAGCGCCTCTGCAATCTGCCGGGCCAATTGCTGTTCTGCCTCATTTAACCCTTCTACAGGGGGGCAATCCAGGTATATGTTATTTGCCACAGCATACCCTAAACGGGCTATCGCCTCGGGAGAGGCGTAGTAGGTTTGGGTAGCCAGTTCATCTAGTTTCGTTTCGTTGTAAGTAGCGCTGAAGAGCGGGCCCTTTTCTGTTTGCACCAACTCCCGTACTGCCGCATCCTGCCACACCGGTATGTTGGCCTCAGAAACCTGCTCCAGTATCGGCTTTTGCCTGACAGCCTGCCGTACGGCCAGTGCCAGCATAGGGGCGGTGTTGGTCAGGTCCTCCCCGAGAATAAACACCGCGTCTGCTTTTTCTACTTCTCTCAAAGACGGTGTGCGTGCGGCTCCCTCCTTCAAAATGCGAAGCGCCAGGTCTACAAGGTCGTGCTCCATGTCGGATACGCCATGGTGGAAGTTATCTTCCCCTACCAGTGTTCGGAGTACATAATTTGATTCCAGTGAGGCACGCGGCGAACCAATGCCAATCACCCTGCCAGCCTTCACGGCAGAGGCTGCTGCCTGTAACGCCGTATACTTGTCTGTCGCCTCCGGCAGCTGGCTGCGCACAAGGGGCTTGCGTATGCGGCTGAAGCTGTTCACGTGCTCATAGCCAAAGCGACCGCGGTCGCAGAGGAAGTAACCATTCACTTCGCCGTTATAGCGGTTAGTGATATTCCGCAAGGTGCCGTAGCGCTCCCCGGCAATGGTATTACAGCCGAGGCTGCAATGGTGGCAAACAGAGGGGGCTGTGGTCAGGTCCCATTTGCGGGTATAGTGCTGCTTGAGTGTTTTATCTGTAAACACACCTGTGGGGCACACTTCTGCCAGGTTGCCGCTGAACTCACTTTCCAGCACGCCATCTTCGTGGCGGCCAAAGTACAGGTGGTTGTGCGCCGCAAAAACATCCAAGTCTTTTCCGCCTGCATAGTCTTTGTAGTAGCGCACACAGCGGTAGCACTGGATGCAGCGGTTCATCTCGTGGTTCAGGAAAGGCCCCAGGTACTGGTTGCGGTAGGTACGCTTCTGAAAGTCGTAGTGGCGGTAGTTATGGCCTGTCATCACCGTCATGTCCTGCAGGTGGCAGGAGCCGCCTTCGTCGCACACGGCGCAGTCGTGGGGGTGGTTCGTCATGAGCCAGCCGATGACGTGGGCACGGAATTCCTTTGCTTCCATATCAGCCACAGACACCCGCATGCCGTCGCGCACCTGCTCCATGCACGACATGAAGAGCTTGCCCTTGGTGTCGTTTTCGTCGCGGTACACTTTTACGGCACACTGGCGGCAGGCGCCTATGGAACCCATGGCGGGGTGATAGCAAAAGTACGGTACATCAAGGCCTAAGGTGAGGCAGGCCTGCAGCAGGTTCTTGCCTGCACTGACTTCGTAGGGTTTGTTGTCTATATAGATGGTTGCCATACTTTGCTCCAGGGACAGTGGTGTTCGTGAATGTGTCGCTCAAAATCCTCTCTGAAATATTTCAGAGCGCTCTGCAGGGGTTCCATGGCGCCGGGGGCAAGGGCACAGAAGGTATTGCCGGGGCCAAGGTATTTGGTATGAAAATCAAGGGTGAGCAGGTGTTCCGGTTTGCCTTCGCCTTTGTCGATGGCCAGTAATATTTTCTCTACCCAAGGCAGCCCTTCGCGGCAGGGGGTGCAGAAGCCGCAGGATTCCTGCGCAAAGAAGTGCTGCAGGTTGTGCACAAATCCCACCGGGCAGGTCTGGTCGTCGAGGATAATCATGGTACCGGTACCCATGCGGCTTCCGGCTGCCTGAATAGAGCCATAGTCCATGGGCAGGTCGAGATGCTCCTCCACCAAGAAATCAGTGGATGCCCCTCCGGGTAAGAGGCCCTTGAACAGGTAGCCATCCTGCATGTCACCGGCGTAGTCTTCCAGTATTTCGCGGATGGTGGTACCCATGGGCAGTTCCCAACAACCGGGTTTTTTCACGCGGCCGCTTACACCATACAGTTTGGTGCCGGAATCCGGGCTCTTGCTGAGGCCTTTGAACCACTCTGCGCCGTTGTTCACGATATGGGGCAGGTTGCAAAGCGTCTCTACGTTGTTCACGATGGTAGGCTTGCCATAGAGGCCGCTGACCTGGGGAAAGGGAGGCTTTGCCCTTGGGTTGGCCCGCTTGCCCTCCAACGCATTGAGCAGCGCGGTTTCTTCTCCGCACATGTAGCGGCCCACGCCCGTGTGCAGGTGCATCTCCAGGTTAAAGCCGGAGCCGAGGATGTTTTCGCCTAAATAACCCGCTTCATAAGCTTCGTGTATGGCCTGAGTAATTTCCCTAGCCGCTAGCTTGTAGGCCCAGCGGAGGAAGACGTAGGAGACGCTGGCCTGAATGGCGTAGGCGGCCACGATCATGCCTTCAATGAGCTGGTGTGGGTTGCCTTCCAGCAGGAGGCGGTCCTTAAAGGTGCCCGGCTCCATTTCGTCGGCATTCGCCACCAAGTATTTAGGCGTGGCTGCTTCCGGCCCCATCGGCACAAAGCTCCACTTCAGGCCCGTGTTAAAGCCGGCGCCGCCGCGTCCTTTCAGGTTCGAGTCTTTCACCAGCGTCTGTACTTCGACGGGTGACATGGCCTTTAATATCTTCCGGACGGACTGGTATCCACTCACCTGTTCATACTCTTTCAGGTTGAGCGGTTTGCGGCCAGGTACAATGTGTTGGGTAAGGGGCAACTCCATAGGCCCACATGCGGTTTAGGTATACTTTTTCAAGATCTCATCCAGCTGGTCAACCGTTAAATTCCGGTACAAATCGTTGTCAATCATAAGGGCGGGGGCACAGTCGCAGGTGCCGAGGCAGCAGTTAGGTAGTAAGGTAAAGCGGCCATCCTCTGTGGTCTGGCCGTATTGGATGTTCAGAGTTTGATAAAGGTGGTCGCGGATTCCTTCGTAGCCCATGACGTAGCAGCTGATGCTGTCGCAGAGCAAAATCACATGCCTGCCGACAGGCCTTCTGAAAATCAGGTTGTAGAAGGTAGCCACGCTGTCCAGCTCTGCCGGCGACATGTCCACTACTTCCGCCACATCCTTCAGGCTCTCGTCTGAGATCCAGCCACGGTTGTGCTGCACAATCTTCAGCGCTTCGATACAAGCGTTCTTCTGGGTCGGCACGAGGCTGATTTCATGTTCGATTTTCTGTTTTTCCTCTGCGGTTAGCATAACTAAGACTCAGGTATCAAGACGTTAGACATTAGACTTTTTCGCTGGCGCGGGCTTGCAGCTCGTGCCTTTTTACTTTATGTTCGTTAAGCGTTGATGCCGTTTGCCGTTGTTGGTGTTTTCACCAGCAACTCATTTACTCCAATAACGGCATTAACCGAACGAGTAGCGGTACGAGCTACAAGCTCGCATCAGCGTCTGTTCAACTCGTAATTCATAACTCAAATCACCTGTCAATATCTGCTAGCACATAGTCCATGGCCCCGAGTATAGACAGCAAATCCGCTACCGTATAGCCTTTTGTGATGTAAGGGAGCATCTGCATGTGCGGGAAAGAGGGAGTGCGGATGCGCACCCGGTAGGGTGAAGTATTCCCGTCGCTGGTCAGATAATACCCGTTTGCTCCCTTGGTGGCTTCGATGCAGCTCATGGCTTCGCCAGGAGGTATCACCGGTCCCCAACTCACACCTAAAAAGTGTGTGATCAGGGTTTCAATGTCATGCATCGTGTGCTTTTTGATTGGAGGAGTAGTAAGGGGGTGATCTGCCTTGTAAGGACCAGCGGGCATGTTCTTCATACACTGCTCAATAATACGCAGGCTTTGGCGCATTTCGGCCACGCGCACCAAGGCACGGTCGTAGCAGTCGCCGTTGGCGGCAGTGGGCACCTCGAAATCAAACATCTCGTAACCGGAATACGGCTGCTTTTTACGGAAGTCCCAGGAAAAGCCGCAGGCGCGCAGGTTCGGGCCCGTTACGCCCCACTCAATGGCTTCGTCCAGCGTAAAGATGCCGATGCCTTTGGTACGGGCCTTAAACAAGCTGTTTTTGAGCACCATGCTATCGTACTCTTTCAGCCGCTTCGGAAAGTAGTTGAGAAAGTTCTGCACCAGCGTTTCCCAACCGTTTGGCAGGTCCTGCGCCACGCCGCCAATGCGGAACCAGTTAGGGTGCATGCGCCCGCCACACACAGCCTCTACTATATCAAATATCTTTTCCCTGTCTGAGAACATATAGAACACGGGCGAAAGCTGCCCCACGTCCTGCGCAAAGGTGCCGTACCATACCAGGTGACTGGCGATACGGAAGAGCTCGCACATCATAACACGGATGAATTTTACCCGTTCCGGCACTTCAATGCCCGCCAGCTTCTCCACCGACTGCAGGTAGGCCATGTTGTTCATCACGCCGCCCAGGTAGTCTACCCGGTCGGTGTAAGGCAGGTAAGTGTGCCACGTCTGGCGTTCGCCCATTTTTTCGGCACCCCGGTGGTGAAAGCCGATGTCAGGTATGGCATCTACAATATCCTCACCGTCGAGCTGCAGTACAATGCGCAGCACGCCATGTGTGCCCGGGTGCTGCGGGCCGATGTTGAGAAACATGAAGTCGCTGTCGTCACTTTGCCGCGCCAGGCCCCACTCTTCCGGTTTAAACTGCAGGGCGGCCTGCTCGAGGTCTATTTTATCGTCGTAGAGCTGGAAGGGCCCCATTTCCGTTGCGCGGGCGGGATGTTCTTTGCGCAGCGGATGACCCACCCAGGTGCGGGGCATCAGGATGCGGTACAGGTGCGGGTGCCCTTCAAAGCGGATGCCAAACATGTCATACACCTCCCGTTCATACCAGTTGGCATTGGCCCACAGGCTGCTGATGCTGGGCACCAGCGGGAAGTCGTCTTTCAGCCCTACTTTAAGCCGGATAAAGCTGTTGCGATCGAAGGAGAGGAGGTGGTACACCATGGTGAAGGCGTAGGGCGTATGGCCGTTTTCCTTCCTGCGGGTGCGTTCATCGATGGCAGTGAGGTCGAAGAGCAGGCGGTACGGCTGCGGGATGTCCTTTTTCAGGAAAGCCAGTACCTCTTTTATCCTGTCAAGAGGAGTCCAGAGGGTGAGCACCTCATCCTTTGATGTCTGGGGCTTGAATGTAGAAGCCCCAAACTTTTCCTGTAATTGCGCTAAAACGCTGCTTTCCATTTCCATGGTAAAAATCTGTAACGCCCTGAAATATTACCTCATGCTAATTGAATTCTCTATTTTGAAACTTATGTTAAATAGGTGCTTTTTGCAGCCGTTGCTGTTGCCTGCATTCTACTCATTGGGTGCTACGCTGCGCTCACTGAGAGAGGTGATGAATTTAATGCTGTTATTGCTGTTGCAGACGTTTGTTCCCACAACAAAACTGCTAATGATTGCCCCCGAAATACAAGAAGCTAGAGGGAGCATGAAAGCCCTCTTCCGTTTACTTCCGGTTTTCTTAATCCAAAAGCGCAAGAAATCCGAAGCTGCTGCTGCTAGCGCTACAGTTAAACAGCCATTTCCTCGGCTGTAACCGGATCAATGATAGCCTTCACCTCACTCACGGAGTTTGCAGGAAATCCACCTTGTCTGGCATGCTCCCGTACCATTTCTTCGTTTGGCGCATTGTAAACGCAGTAGATTTTGTCTCCTGTCACGTAGCTGTGTACCCACTGTATCTGTGGGCCTAAGTTGCTCAGTACGCCACAGGATGTCTGTGAAATACCTTTCAATTCTGCGGCAGACAGGTTTCCGGCTCCTGGAACTTCCCGTTCAATGACATACTTCGGCATATCGGTTCTTTTAAATTTGTTAATGATTCTGTTTTAGGTAGCAAAACCCCGCCAGCTACACCTCATCCGGCGATCTGAACTCGGTCATCTTCGCCCGCGCTTCCTGCCTTCTTTCCTTCACATCAATTTTCTCCGGTTTTATGACCCCCTGTTCCCCTATTGTCCAGCTGAGGGGCCTTCTTTCTTTTCCAACTGATTCGGCGAGTAACATCAGGCCTTCCATAAAGGCATCGGGGCGGGGCGGGCAGCCGGGTACATACACATCAACGGGCAGGAACTTGTCTACTCCCTGCACCACACTGTAGATGTCGTACATGCCACCGGAGTTTGCACAGGAACCCATTGAAATAACCCACTTGGGCTCCATCATCTGCTCATGCAGCCGTTTGATGATGGGGGCCATTTTGATGAAAACGGTCCCTGCTATAATCATTACGTCAGCTTCGCGGGGCGTACCGCGAATTACCTCTGCTCCGAAACGGGCCACATCGTATTTGGGTGTCATGCTGGTGGCCATCTCCACAAAGCAACAGGAAAGCCCGAAGTGGAAAGGCCACATAGAGTTCTTCCTGCCCCATGCCACCAGGTCCTGTACCGTTGTCAGCATAATGCTTTGCTGGATGTTGTCCTCATACGAGCCTGTTCCTTTTACGGTAGAGGCAGGTGCATCTGGTTTACTTAGCCACCATTTCATTTTATTTGTATTAGGTGATTTCTCTTGTATCTGTCGTCAGGGCGTATACCTCCTGTTATAGCTGAAGGCTATGGCGGTGCCTGTGGTGCGAATACTATCTTCTGTGTTTCGATTAGCAAACTAGACTGTATCCGGTTTGCGGCTCATTCTTTTGTAAGCAGCCAGGATTTTCCTACCGTCAGGGCCGAAATCCAAAGCCCCGTTTCGCCACTCATATACCAGCACAATGACCAGAAGGCCAATAAACACCAGTACCCCAAGATAGCCGTACCAGCCCAGTTCACGGAAGGCGATAGCCCACGAAAGGATGAATATTGTTTCGACGTCGAAGATGACGAAAAGCATCGCTACGAGGTAAAACTGAGAAGAGAAGCGCATGCGGGCTGAGCCCGCGCTCAGTATGCCTCCTTCGTAGGGCTCCCCGGTGGCGCGTTCGTTGTGATGCTGTCCCAACACGTAGGAGAGACCGATAATAAGCCCCACCAAGCTGAGCACAATGGCGCCATAAACCAACAGCGGCCATAGTACGGTCGCATTTTCACTTGAGGTATACACATCCCTTCCGCCTCCTTGCGGATAATTAGTTGATGTTCATGATACCAAAAAAATATTCCTGCTGCTGGCTGGTGGTTAAACCTGACCGGCTATGTAATGCTCGAGGTTGTCGATGATGTATTTTTGTTCCTCGATGATGTATCTCACAATGTCGCCTATAGATATCAGGCCGACAAGTTTTCTCTCTTCCAAGACAGGTAAATGGCGAATGAACTTCTGTGTCATGTGTTTCATGCAGTCTTCAACTGTATCGTTGGGCGTCACAGTTAAGGGGTGTTCACTCATAATTTCTTTCACAAGGGTTTCTTTGGAGGCTTTACCCTTGAGGATTACTTTTCTGGCATAATCTCTTTCTGTGAAAATACCGACAAAATTTCCCTGGTCCATCACTAACAGGGCACCCACGTTATTTTCAACCATCAGCTCTAAGGCGTTGAAAACAGTGGTGTTGGGATCTACAGAAAGAATGTTGTTTCCTTTTTGCTGTAAAATGTGCCTGACTGTTCCCATAATTACCTCCTTTTGGTTTGAATGAGTGGGCTGTTTGAATAATTTAAATTAATATACGATAAATTAAAATATAATGCTCTAAAAAGACAGAAAAAAATTGGGATAAAATAATTAGTTTTCAGTTGGTTAGGCTTTGTTGTAAATGCAGGAATGCAGGAAAACAGGTTTGATTTTATGATTTTGTTAATAAAAAAATACTTTTGCTTAAATTAGGCTAGCATGACTGGGATTTATGCTCATTATAATTAAAAGCAGTTGGCTTGTAATTTTCTTCTTTCTTGCACCTTGCTAAAAACGCACGTGCTTGAAAAACACTCATTTAATAAGGCGAAAGAGAGGAAAAGGAAGCAAAACGGACATAGGAAACCAGACGCAACGTTAGCTGCCTGAAAGTGCAGTAACCTGAGGACTTAAAAACATCAACTGTAAGGAGTACTCTCAGCCGGAAACTCTTGCTATGAGTTTCTCCGAAGGCGCCTTTATAGTTTTGGCAGAAGACCTGAAGGTTTCCCTTAGAATGCGTACAGCATAACAGCTTGTTTTACTGCCGCTGTTGTTGCAACAGGTTTTATTAATAGGAATACCGTGCTTGTTGCTGAGCATCGTGGCATTTGCTGCTGCCTCCATTTCATCCTGTATAGAAAGATGAAGTCCTTTTATAGAAGCATATTCCTGAACGGTATAATAGTAACCCATGGTAATATATCTATATTCATGAATGTTGAGATAGGTACGACTGAACTTTAAAAAAGATATAATTTTGTTAGATTTATATAAAGTTAAATTTCTGGCTACAGCATATCCTGTTTTACAAGAATGTTAAAAAAACACTTTCTTACCCTTGTATTTATTTTTTGCGCCCTTGTTTGCCAGGCGCAGCAGCAGTTGGATGTGCAGGGGCACCGTGGAGCGCGTGGGCTGATGCCGGAAAATACGATACCGGCCATGAAAAAGGCGCTCGATTTAGGTGTAACCACGCTTGAGTTAGATGTATGTATTAGCAAAGACAAATTGCCGCTGGTATCGCACGAGCCTTTTTTCTCCGCTACAATCACGCTTACGCCAGATGGGAAGCCTATACCGGAGTCAGCTGAAAAGACTTATAACCTCTATGCGCTTGACTATGAGGAAATCAGGAAGTATGATGTAGGCAGTAAACCTCATCCTGATTTCCCAATGCAGCAAAAGATGGTAGTCTACAAGCCTTTGCTAAGTGAATTGATTGATAGTGTAGAGCGCTATGCGGCCAGCAGGAACATGCCGGCTCCCCGTTATAATTTAGAGATAAAAGCCTCTCCTGAAGGAGACATGGTATACCATCCGGAGCCTGAGGAGTTTGTTGCTCTGGTTATGCAGGTGGTGGCGGAAAAGGAACTAAAGGATCGCGTGCTCTTACAGTCCTTCGACCCGAGAATTTTGGAAGAGCTACACCGGAAGCACCCGGACGTCCCCGTTGCCTTTCTGGTAAGCAATGTGAAGGGGCTGGAAGGCAACCTGCAGCGGCTGAGCTTCCTGCCTGCTGTTTACAGCCCTTACCATAAACTAGTAAACCGGAGAATGGTGGAAGCCTGCCACAAGAAAGGCCTCAAAATCATTCCCTGGACGGTTAATACGAAAGCCCGGATGAACCAACTTATACGCATGGGAGTGGATGGTATCATTACAGACTACCCTGATCGGGTTGAACGGCAGGCGAACAATTAAGCTGAGATTCATATCAGAAACAACCTGCCCTGCCGCAACAGAAGAAAAACTCAATAGTTTCTTCTTCTGTTCATTTAGAGCCGGCAATTTTAGTTTCCCTACATTTGTAGTGGGACCTTTGAATTTTTTAAAATCATAATGAAGCTGAGCGCGAATACCGGAAGGTTGAGGTAAGGCTAACTTTCACTGATACAGTGGCTCAACTCCCAAGGGGAATAGTTTGATGCAGGAGTGCTTTCCTGTGTCATAATGCCGCTAGGGAATACGTCGTTGGCAACCGTTGCTCGATCTTAAATCTGTCCTTCATCTAATTTCGTTTATCCTGATGCAACAGCGGTACAGTTTACATCATCATTTATATGTCAGTAATTATTATAACGCAGGGAAAAGACCTGGATCCCTGGGTTAGTGCACTAAAAGAGAAAAGACCAGAACTTGATATCAGGATATATCCGGACGAAACCAACAGAGAAGAGGTGGAGTTTGCGCTGGCCTGGAATCACCCGCTCGGCGCTTTCAAAAAGTACCCTAACCTGAAGTGTATTTCTTCTATGGGCGCTGGGGTGGACCACATACTGAAAGATCCCGATCTACCTGAAGGGGTCAGCATCACAAGAATCACGGAGCCTAACCTGGCAAAGGACATGGCAGAATTTACTACAGCCCTTGTAATGAATCATGTGCGTGGCTTTTCTGCCTACAAGGCAGCGGAGCAGCGGCAGCAATGGGCACCAAAACCATACCTGAGAACAGGAGACGTTACGATTGGTGTAATGGGGGTAGGGGTTTTAGGTTCTTATGTAGCCGGCAAGCTGCAGGAGTTGGGGTTTAAGGTAAATGGCTGGGCAAGAACCCCAAAACAGGTGCAGGATATGCAGGTATACGTGGGGCAGGATGGTCTCAACTCTTTTTTGGCAAGCTCCGATATTCTCATCTGCTTGCTGCCTTTAACAAAGGAGACAGCCAATATCCTGAATAAAAACACTTTCAGTAAATTGCCGGAAGGTGCTTTTGTTATCAATGTCGCAAGGGGGGAGCATCTTGTAGAGAATGACTTGATTGAGATGATTGATACAGGGCATTTATCGGGAGCAAGTTTAGACGTTTTCCGTAAAGAGCCACTTCCTGCTAATCATCCGTTCTGGGAGCATCCTAAGATTAACGTTACACCCCATATTGCCAGTATAACTAATCCGGCAACAGCCGCCGACCAAATTCTCGACAACTACGACAGGCTCAAAAAGAAGGAGCCTTTAACCGGCATCGTTTCACTTACAAAAGGATACTAACATGAGCGCATTTCACTACGCCTTCAAAGTAAAAGACATCGCATCGACACGCAAATTCTATGTAGGCATACTAGGCTGTTCGGAGGGAAGAAGCACAGAAAGCTGGATTGACTTTGATTTCTTCGGTCATCAGCTCTCAGCGCACATCAGCACTCATATTCCGGAATTAGATTATTGTGGAAAGGTAGATGGCGTGAGCGTCCCCATCCCGCATTTTGGATGTATCCTGGAGTACGAACAGTTTCATGAGGTCCAGGAGCGTCTGCAGGCACATGACATAGCTTTTATCATAAAGCCTCAGACACGGTATGAAGGGCAGAAAGGGGAGCAACTGACTATGTTTATCCTGGACCTGAGTGGAAACCCGATTGAATTCAAAGCCTTCAGAAACAAAGACGAAGTATTTGCCTCCTAGCAGCATTGGGAGTAGCGTAAACTGGTCAGAACTGTTAAGTTCTGCCAGGCTAAAACGGCAAAAGAATCCTTGTTACCGGGTTGGGATGATAAAGCCATTCCCCTGAGTGGTTTATCCTAACCAGGGGATTTGTTACGCCCTTATTTTGCTTTATTCTAAATTACGGTAAAACACCTGGGTTCTGTAACAAGAGGATGGTAAAACAGGGTATAATGTAACAGAGAATACAGGATTATGTAGAACAAAAATATATGAACTATGGAAGCAACATGCAATCACTGCACCCACTGGGAGCAGGACCAAAATAAAATAGATCTGCAAAGCAAAGACTTTGGCGTATGTGATGAACTTACCGGCCAGCATGCCATGAACCCTGCTTATGTACTGCCTTTAGTGCATGAGGGACCCGAAAATGATTTAAAGCCAAATCAATTTGAAATGATAACCGGTGCCACCTTCGGCTGTAACCACTTCAGCGAGCGTAGAAGCTGGGTGAGATAATAAGTTTAGGAAAAAAAGTTTAGAACATCCCTCACTTTATCTATAAAACCTTAAGCAGGAGAGAGGGCAAGTGAGGATGAACTAAACTGCAAATAACAGAGCCGCTTGTTTGAATCAACAAGCGGCTTTGTTATGTCATGCCTATCCTATCCAGCCAAATATTTTGTGCGTACTGCCTCTAATGCTGAAACATAAAATTTTGATTTAACAGCGGAATCCGTTTTGAAGAGGCAAAAACAAAGGTGGCAGGGCAGGTATACTTAGCTGTACCTGCCCTGCCACCTATTATTATAATGTGTATAGGTAGAAATCTAATTTCTTAGATTAAAACTTATTATTGGTTCTGATTCTCTTGTGGATCAATTGTTTCTGTTTCTGTATTGATGGTAGTATCAACATCCATGGTTGTTCTCTCCACTTCCAATTCAGATACAGTTGTGTCTCTTTCTACTACAGTGGCATCGTCTGAGGTAGTGCCTCCACCGCTATCGCAGGAATACATACCCATGGAACCAAGAACAACTGCACTTGCAAAAAATAGCTTTTTCATAATTTTATGTTTAAGTCTCACATTAATTTAACATCTCAGGCTTAGTAGCCGAAGCTTTTTGTTATACTTTTTTTATGATTTACGAGTTACGCCGGAATAAAGATATATATTACTATTGTGCGAGGGAGGTTACAGGTGTGGGTTCTTGGGAAAGTTTTGATTTACAATGGAAATGACGGAAGCCACGAAGGATATTACAATGCCAGTACTGATGGATTTAAGCTTGTAATAATAAATCTCAGAAAGTAAACGCCAGACCGGGAAGAGATAAAGAAAGGATTTAGCATTTGAATCTTGTAACTCTTATGCACAGTTCCTTCATAAAAACAGTATAGGAACTACTGTACAGCTTGCTTTGTCCGAAGCCCTCTCTGAACTAAGCAAAGTGATACTGAAAAAAGCTTTTTTTTGGCAGTATGTACTTCGTTATTGCTGAATATAGCTTTGCGCAATATAGGAGAAACCTGAAGAAACAATGCTAGTGCAGGAATGAAACACTGCTTAAAAGACATCTTCGTTGTTTCTCAAGCCCCGCCAGATGGTGAGGAAAATAATCTTCAAATCAAGTAAGATAGACCAGTTCTCCAGGTACCAAAGGTCTGCCTGCACCCTGTTCAGCATAGCGTTCGTTTCCCTGGTTTCGCCCCTAAACCCGTTCACCTGCGCCCAACCGGTGATGCCGGGTGTCAGAAAATGCCGCACCATGTAATTGTTTATTACCTGGGAGTAGTCTTGTGTGTGTTTTAGCATGTGAGGCCTTGGGCCTACGACTGACATGTCTCCTAAAAGCACATTGATAAATTGGGGAGGTCATCTTTTCTGTCATTGGGAAGAAAGGAGTAGTCGATAATTCATGTTATTGTCTTTTCTGTCATGGTTATGGTGGTTTAGGTGTGTTGTAACTCTAAAATGAGCTAAAGCCACTGGCAGAACTGATCCTTATTTCCCGCAACTTGAGTTTTCTTAAATTAAAGACTTGTTATTTGTGCTTTCTGGAAGTTGAACAATTCTCCACGCATCCCACATAAATTCTCTACCTTAGCACATTCTAAGCTATTTCATTTGTATTATTCTATATAGTTTCGGTTACCACGATGGCACAAACCACACCTCCTTTTCAACTACCAAAATCAAAAACCGGCATTCATGGCTTAGACGACATCACGGGTGGTGGGTTTCCGACAGGCAGGCCCACACTGATATGTGGCAGCGCCGGATGCGGCAAGACCTTAATGGCCATGGAGTTCCTGGTGCGGGGCATTGTGGAGTTTGATGAGCCAGGGGTGTTCATGGCCTTTGAAGAAACTAAAGAGGAACTGGCTTATAATGTCGCCTCGCTTGGGTTTGATTTAAACAAACTGGTGGAGGAAAAGAAGCTGAAGCTGGATCATGTGCGGGTGGAAAGAACCGAGATTGAAGAAACAGGCGAATACGACCTGGAAGGGCTGTTCATTCGTTTAGGCTATGCCATAGATTCAATTGGCGCCAAAAGGGTGGTGCTTGATACCATTGAAAGCTTGTTCTCCGGCCTCGATAACCAAGCTATCCTACGTTCTGAAATAAGAAGGCTCTTTAGATTCCTAAAAGATAAAGGCGTGACGGCAGTAATAACCGGTGAGCGCGGGGAGGGAAGCCTGACCCGGCAGGGCCTGGAGGAATACATATCTGATTGCGTTATTCTGCTGGACCACCGCGTGATTGACCAAATCTCCACCCGCCGGTTACGAATTGTGAAATACAGGGGTACTGTACACGGCACAAACGAATACCCGTTCCTGATAGACGAGGATGGGATTTCGGTGCTGCCTACTACTTCCCTTGAACTGAATTACGCGGCCAGTAGCGAGATAATTTCATCCGGTATTCCGCAACTGGACGAAATGCTGGGGAGTGGCGGCTACTTCAAAGGAAGCAGCGTGTTGGTTTCAGGATTTGCCGGTACAGGCAAGACCAGCATTGCTTCGTTTTTTGCAAATGAGTTTTGTGAGCAGAAAAAGCGGTGCCTGTATTTTGCCTTCGAAGAGTCCCAGGATCAGATAATCCGTAACATGGCATCTATTAGCCTGAATCTGGCTCCGCATGTAGACAATGGCTACCTGAAGTTTCAGGCGAACAGCCCCACTGTCTATGGTTTGGAAATGCACCTGGTATCGATGCACAAAGCCATCAAAAGCTTTAAGCCGGAGGTGGTGATTGTTGACCCGATTACGAACTTGAGAACCATCGCATCCTGCAAGGAAGTAAAGGCGATGCTGACCCGGCTTATTTATTTCCTGAAGTCAGAAGGTATCACTGCCCTTTTTGTTTCTGAGATCAAAAACACGGACATGCTGGATCCGGAGGATGAGGGAATTTCTTCTCTGATTGATACCTGGCTGATGGTGCGGGACCTTGAGTCAAACGGGGAGCGCAACAGGGGGCTATATGTGCTTAAATCAAGGGGAATGCATAACTCGAACAAGGTAAGGGAGTTTATCATCGATAATGAAGGTCTTCGCCTGATAGATGTAGACACAGATACAGCGGGCAACGTATTGGTAGGTACCGCCCGGCAACTAAACCAGAACGGCAAACAGGCCGTTGGGGTTAAAACAATCAATCAGTAAGTTCAGAACATAGCTTATAATGATAACAGAGGAAAAAGAGGAGTTTTTTGAATTGAGATTATACGTGGCCGGGCAAACTCAGAAATCTGTTACTGCCCTGGTTAACCTCAAAAAGTATTGCGAAGAGCACTTAAAAGGAAAATACAGGATTGAAATTATTGATTTGTTAAAGCATCCCCAGTTAGCCGAGGGAGATCAGATTGTGGCCATACCTACTTTGGTGAAGAAAGTGCCGCTACCAGTGAGAAAGATTATAGGCGACTTATCAAACAAAGAGAAGGTCTTGGTAGGGTTGGACATTAAAACCATACGTGCATGAGCATAGAATCAGATGATATTGAAGATTGGTTGGAGCCAGTTGTTACCGAAAAGTACATGTTGCGCCTGTATATAACAGGCATGACACCTAATTCGAAACGCGCGGTAGAAAACATAAAGGAAATTTGTGAGCAACATTTAAAGGGAAGATACGAACTGGAGGTGATTGATATATTTCAGCAGCCGATGCTGGCGGAAGGGGAGCAGATTATAGCGGCGCCTACTTTGATAAAACAGCTTCCCCATCCGCTGAGACGGCTGATAGGGGATATGTCTAATACTGAAAAGGTATTGCTGGGCTTGGATTTGCGCAAGGAAAGTTAAATTATTGTTAGCCTTTTACCTGCGCTGCAAGTGTTATACAAAGCCTCTGAAAATAAATCTGCCGAAGAACTTCAGCAAGAAGTGAATGAGCTCCGCTACCAGTTGCAGGTAGCCGAGGATACGCTTGAGGCAATTCGTACCGGTTCAGTGGATGCGCTGGCCGTGCAGGAAAACGGCGTAACGAAGATATTTACCCTGGAAGGTGCCGAGGAGACGTACCGGGTGCTGGTAGAAAACATGGGGGAGGGGGCGATTACACTCAACCAGCAAGGCCTGGTGCTGTACTGCAATAACCAGTTTTCCAGGTTCGTGAACCTGCCCATCAGTGAAGTAATAGGCTCTTCTTTCCTGCGGTTTATTCCTTCCGAGTACCAGGAGCCCTTTCAGAGTTTATTTACGCAGGGGTGGAGGCAGCATGTTAAAAGTGAGTTCATTTTACAGCCCATCCTCAAAGACCTGCTGCATGTATACATCTCTTTGAAAACCATTGCTACCAAAGGCGATGAAGTGCTCGGCATCATTGTTACCAACCTGTCAGAGCAGAAGGAGCTCGAAAGGCTTACCCAGACTAAAAAAGAACTTTCCAGAAAGAACGAAGAGCTGGTTCGAATCAACTATGACCTGGATACTTTTGTCTATACGGCATCGCATGATTTAAAGAACCCGGTCCTGAACATCGAGGGCCTGGTAACGATACTGGAGGAAGTGCTGGAGGGAGATGCCTCCAGGGAAGAGCTGAAAGAAATCATCAGCCACATCAGTACATCCATATCCCGGTTCAAAACAACTATTCTGGATCTAACCGAGATTTCGAGGGTCCAGAAGAACTTCTCCAGCCCATCTGAAAAAATAAACTGCCAGAAGATTATACAGGAAGTGACAGCCGGGTTAAGTGAAATGATCATAAAATCAAAGGCAGAAGTGTTGCTGGACATCCCAGATTGGCAAGAACTGCAGTTCTCAAAGAAGAATTTCCAGAGTATTGTCTATAACCTTTTAAGTAATGCCATCAAATACTGCTCTCCTGACAGAAGCCCGGTTGTGCAGATCAGCATGAGACGGGAGGATAACTTTATTTTGCTGCGTGTCCGGGACAATGGGCTGGGCATTGATTTAAAGCACGAGACAAAGCTGTTTGCCATGTTCAAGCGCTTTCATGATCATGTGGAGGGAAGCGGTATCGGGCTTTATATTGTGAAAAGAATCATGGATAACGCCGATGGAAGGATCACAGTTGAAAGTGAAGTGGGCAAGGGCTCTATGTTTAACCTGTACTTCAAAGCGTATTAAAAAGAAGACTGTCAGAAGCTGGTAAAAAGACTCAACAATTTTTTTACGAGCAAGGCTAAAAAAGGAGCAGTTCACCTGATACCAGATGGACTGCTTTAAATACTATAGGACTTGTGTTTGTGTTTGGCTGGGGCTTTTATCGGTAAACAAGGGCTAGTCCGCCTGCTACCATAGCACCAGCTTTTAAATCTTCAGCCAAAGCCGGCTTATTCCTGCCCTCCTTTTCTGGTAGCGGGCCGTGGTGTTGGCCATACCATCTGCTCACCTGTTCTGGAGTTAACGGGCAGCACAATTCGCTCACGGGATGTAGTTTCCGGGTCTTCGGAAGCCATGTAGGCGAGTATAGCAGCCAGTATTACGTTGCTGCGCACATCGTCAAACACAATCTTGTCGTAGGTGTCCCGGTTGGTGTGCCAGGTGTAGGTGCCGTAGTCCCAGCTCAGGGAGCTTAAGTTAAATGCCGGTGCACCGGCTGCTACAAAGGATGCGTAATCAGAGCCGCCACCGCCTGGAGCGCCAGGAAAAGAGGTCTCTATCTCACTGGTAATTTCCTGAGGCACGGCATTCAGCCAACGGCCCAGGTAATCGTAAGCATGCAAAAAACCCTGGCCTGAGATATTCACCACTCTGCCGGTGCCGTTGTCCTGGTTAAAAAGTGCCTGTAAATTCTGCACCACCTCCGGGTGATCCTCCACAAAGGCTCGCGAACCGTTCAAACCTTGCTCCTCGCTGCCCCAGTGACCTACCAGGATTGTTCTTTTCGGGTTAGGGTATACCTGCTTCAGAATACGCATCACTTCCATCATCAAAATAGTGCCTGTGCCGTTGTCTGTGGCACCGGTGGCACCATCCCAGGAGTCGAAGTGGGCCGACAGCATCACATACTCCTCCGGCTTTTCAGTACCTCTTATCTCGGCGATGGTATTAAAAGTAGGTACGTTTCCTAAGTTCTTAGACTCCGCCTGAATTTTAATTTGTGGCTTGTCACCGTGCTCCACCATGCGGTACAGCATACCGTAATCTTCCAGAGCGATGTCTATACTTGGAATCTTTTTGGTGTAGGCACCGAATATCTTATTCACGCCAAAGCCACGGGACCAGTTAGAAGTGACGATACCTGCTGCGCCGGCTCTTTCCAGGGCCTGCGGCAGGGTGCGGGTGTTGTAGCCTGTTTTGTTGATGCGTTCGCGCCATGCCTGTTCCTGTGCGTCACGCTCTTTTTTCATTTTGTCAAAAGAAGCCGGTTTTGCAAATTTCTCCCAATTATAGTCTGGCCTGCCGGTAGGCTGGTACATCGAAATCATAACTAATTTGCCTTTTGCAGAAGGCAGCCACCGCTGGAAGGCAGCGGAATCCTGCACATCCGGCAGCACAATCAGCTCGGCTGTTACACCTCTGCGCGGTGTGGCAGGGCTCCAGGCCAGTTGCATCGCCTCCAGTGTCCTTACCCTGGGGTGCACCATGTCTACATGGGTAATGCCTCTTTCCCAGCCGCGCCATTCGCCCCACTTCTCGTTACGGGCAGCAATACCCCAGCCTTTGTACTTGTTAACGGCCCAGTCATGGGCTTTCTGCATTTGCGGGGTTCCCACCAGGCGCGGTCCGATAACGTCCATCAGTTCGTAGCCCAATGTTTCTAACTGAGAGTTCTGGTTGGCTTCTTTGATGATGCTTTCAACAACCGGATTCTTTTGCTGTGCAAAGGTCAGGCTGCTGGATAACAACACCAGGAGAAACAAATAGGGTAGTGTCTTTTTCATGTAGAGAGGTTTAAGTGAATGATCGGGTAATGCCACCAGGATGTGTTGTGGCAGCAAAGTACAGGCAAAATAAGGTTTTAGGAGCTAAATTTTATAGTAGGACGTGAGAAAATGACTTTTCTGTAGTAATTATGAGGTGCTTCGGTGTTTGTTGTAGTACATGCTTTGTATAAGCACAGCGTACTGCAACATTGCTGTACCCACCCCTTTTGAGGAGGAAAAATCCTGCACAATTGAATTGACTCTTAGGAAGGGCAGGAGGCGATGCTTTCAACTTAAGCAATCATGTGTCACTGTGTTCGAAATGACAGATTACCTATTGTTTTCATAAGTTAATGGCATTGGGAGCAGAGGTTGGTTTTTATTTAACCCAGGCCGAGCTGCCTCATGAAGCATAGAGAATCAAAACCTCAGACATCTACTTCTTGTTCTTCAACTTCGAAGAAGCGCTTTCATCTACCATCCATATCACTTCTCCCTGCTCTGGCTGAATCAGCTGCGAGGGGTATTTCTCTATGTTTCTTTCTCCCTCCAGCACCTCGTACAAGGCAGGGGCTTTGTTTGAGCCAAAGGTGAGAAAGCAGATGGTTCTGGCCTGGTTGATGAGTGGGGCTGTTAGCGTAACACGGTACATAGACTGTGGTTCGAGGTAATAAGCCTGCACCCAGCGCGAAGTCTCATGCAATACCTCTGTTCCCGGAAACAGGGAAGCCGTGTGCCCGTCATGGCCCATGCCCAGCAGGATTAAGTCGAACCGAGGAGACTGCTGGTTGAAATGCTGCTGCAGCAACTGCTCATACTTTTTTGCAAAAGCCTCTGGTTCCGTGTCTTCCTGCCACATTGGGTAAATCTGTTCCGCCGGCACCGGTACCTTATTCAGGAATGTTTCAAAAGCCATTCTGGCGTTGCTGCGGTCATCTGTTAGAGGCACCCACCGCTCATCACCCCAGAAGACAAACGTTTTATCCCAAGGCACCTGCTCCAGGTAGGGCTGCTGCGCCAGCAGGTTGTGCAGTTGCACCGGGGAGGAGCCTCCTGTCAAGGCAACGGTAAAGCGGCCGTTCTGCTGCACCGCCTCCTGTGCCTTTCGCACGAAAAGTTTGGCGGCTGCTTTACTTAGTTGATCCTTATCTTTAAATATCTTTAGCATGCTTTATCGGTTAATGAGGTAAAGTAACTGTCCAGGTATGGCCTTCGCGAGCTATAAGGGCTTCAGCATTTTCCGGGCCCCACATCCCCGCTGCATAGTTCGGGAACTCCAATGACGGGCGTGACTCCCAGGTTTCCAGGATAGGGGTGATGACATCCCAAGCCGCCTCCACCTGGTCTGAACGCATAAACAGGGTGGCATCGCCCTGCATAGCATCCAATAGCAGCGTCTCGTAAGCCTCCGGCGACTGAGAATGGGCATTGGCGCCGTTGAAGTCAAACACCATTTCAGCCGGGGTTAAGGCCATATCGAGTCCTGTTTTCTTCGCCATAAAGCGCAGGCGTATGTCCATTTCAGGCTGCAGGTTAATGATCAGGCGGTTCGGTAACAAACTCTCTGCCATGGTGGTGGGGAAGGTGAGATGTGGCACCGGGCGGAACTGAATGGTGATGGAGGAACTTTTCTCCTGCATCCTTTTGCCAGTACGCAGGTAGAAGGGCACACCCTGCCAGCGCCAGTTGTCGAGGTAGAACTTGATGGCGGCATAGGTTTCGGTTTTGGAGTTAGGATCCACACCGGTTTCCTGTCGGTAGCCTGGCACCTGCTTTCCCTTCATCCAGCCCGGACCGTACTGACCGCGCACGGCAAACTTGCCTACGTCTTCCCGCGAGTAGCGCTGAACGGCGTGCAGTACGTCCACTTTCCGGTTTCGTATTTCCTCGGCCTCAAAGGTAACCGGCGGCTCCATGGCCACCATACACAGCAGCTGCAGGAGGTGGTTCTGGATCATGTCACGCAAGGCTCCGGACCCTTCGTAATATCCGCCACGGTCTTCTACGCCAACCTCTTCTGCCACCGTAATCTGGACGTACTCTATGTAGTTCCTGTTCCAGAGGGGTTCGAAGAGGGCATTGGCAAAGCGGAACGCCAGAATGTTCTGCACAGTCTCTTTCCCGAGGTAGTGGTCGATGCGGTATATCTGCGATTCCTGGAAAGTGCGGGTGAGGAGCTGATTCAGCTCTTTTGCCGTCTTCAGGTTATGACCAAAAGGTTTCTCTACCACTATCCTGTCACGTTCCACATCGCTGGCAATACCAACCTGTGCGAGGTTGACGGTGACAGGTTCTATGAATCTTGGGGCTACCGACAAATAGAACAAGCGGTTAGCCCGCGTACCCCAGGCTTCCTCTAATTCGTGTATCCTATCGGCCAACTCCTGGTAAGAGGCCGGATCGTTGATATTGGATCGCAGGTAAGTCAGAGAATTGCTGAAGGTATCCCAGGATTCCGCTGCAGGCTCCCCGCTTCGGGAGAATTCGATAACCCCCTCCCGGAGGTGCTCCCGGTATTCGATGTCGTTTGTATCCGTGCGGCCCAGGCCGATCATGGCGAATGGCTCCGGCAACCAACCGTCCAGAAACAGGTTGTAAAAAGCCGGAACCAATTTACGCTTCGCTAAGTCCCCGGTTCCTCCGAATATAATGGCAATAGTAGGTGCTGCTTTACTGGCTGATTTCATATTATCAAAAGAAGGTAAAAGAAGAAAAAGGCATCTTGCAAACAAGTACCTTTTTCTTTTGAAGTTTTTATTTGATGAACAAATTGTTCTTAATCCCACTCAGTGTGGAAAATGCCTGGCTTATCTGTGCGTTCATAAGTGTGCGCACCAAAGTAGTCGCGCTGGGCCTGAATGATGTTTGTGGGTAAGGTCTCTGTGCGGTAGGCATCAAAATAAGACAGGGAAGACATGAAAGCCGGCATGGCAATACCCTTGTCGATGGCTGCTTTGAGGACAGAGCGGATGTCGTCCTGGCGAGCCATCAGATCGCCGCCAATTTTGGAGTCGAGCAGCAGGTTGGGCAGCGACGGGTTCTGCTCGTAGGCAGCGCGGATATCAGTAAGGCATGCTGCCCTGATAATGCAGCCACCCCGCCAGATCTTCGCTACTTCCTGTAACTGCAGGCCATAATTGTAGGCTTCCGAGGCCACCTTCAGCTGGGCCATTCCTTGGGCATAAGTTGAAATCATGGCAAAATAAAACGCGTTGCGCATCTGGTTTACCAGTTCCTGGCTATCTGCAACCCCGTTGGCCTGAAGCAGGTTATTGGGGAGAAGCTTTGAGGCTTCCACGCGCTCCTCCTTATACTTCGAAATGTCGCGCATGAGCACAGCCGTATCAATCGTCGGGACAGGTACCTGCAAGTCCATGGCATTTTGCGATGTCCATTTTCCAGTACCTTTTGAGCGGGCTCTGTCTGAAATAAGGTTCACCAAAGCCTGGCCGGTTTCATCGTCTTTTTTCTTCAGGATTTCCCCTGTAATCTCAATCAGGAAAGACTGCAGCTCTGTCTGGTTCCAGTCCTGAAAAACGGCCTGTAGTTCGCTGTCGTTTAGCCCGGCACCACGGCGCAGCAGGTCGTAGGCCTCCGCTATCAGCTGCATAATGCCGTATTCAATGCCGTTGTGCACCATCTTTACATAGTTGCCGGCAGAACCATTGCCCAGGTAAGTCACGCAAGGCTCTCCATTTACTTTAGCGGCAACAGCCTCGAAAACAGGGCGCAGCCTTTCGTAGGCTTCCCGGTTTCCACCCGGCATCATGCTCGGGCCAAAGCGGGCACCTTTTTCTCCTCCGGAAATGCCCATCCCAAAGAAGTGAATGCCTTTCTCTTCCAGTTCCACCACACGGCGATCAGTATCCGGGAAGTAGGAGTTGCCGCCGTCGATGACAATATCACCGGGTTCCAGCAGGGGTAGTAAAGAGGCAATCACTGCGTCTACAGGTTTTCCGGCCGGTACCAGCAGCATAATGGCGCGGGGCGTGCGGAGCGATTGTATAAACTCTTCTGCGGAGGTGGTGCCACGAACGGCTTTGCCGGCGCCAGCTTCTGTTTCTACTGCCGCTGCTTTTACCGGATCCAGATCCAGCCCTATTACCGAAAAATCATGATCAGCGATGTTGAGCATCAGGTTTCTGCCCATTACACCCAGGCCAACCATCCCGAATTCAAATTGTATGTCGTTCATAAGTAGGAATTATATGTAGAGGTTATATGCGATCATAAAGCATTAGGTTTAGTAAAATCTTCTCCTTCGCCAACCAACATCCTATTTCCTATGCTGTACAAGGAACTTCCTTGAATGCGTTAAAGCTACAACTTATAAAATATTTCTTACATATAAATCCACGGGCTACCATGTTAAGGGCATTCAGTTCTGTTTATATACCCGATAACAAGCGTGTTGTGCTCCTTACAAGCATGATTCTGAGGTGTTTTTTAAGGCTTAACAGATGAAAAAGGGAGGTTTGAAGGAGGAGCTTTGCGTAAAGGCTTCTTTAAAACAGGAATGGATGAGTATATTAGCACTAAATAACAGTAAAAGGGCACCTGCTCCTTTTTTATTACCAGCGCTCATGAAAAAAAGTACTATTACACTACTTTCTCTACTAGCTTTTACCTTTTGCTTGGGGCCTGCACTCCAGGCACAGAGAGTAAAAAAGTATATTCAAAAAAATGACAAGAAACTGATGGAGGAGTACACCCGGTTTCTGTCTATCCCGAATGTAACTACTGATACCAGCAACATTCTGAAGAATGCAGCCTTCATCAAAGACATGATGACCCGCAGAGGTATAAATGCAGAGTTGCTGACAGGTACAACGGCTGGCGTAACCCCGGCCGTGTTTGGTGAGGTAAAAAATCCCGGTGCTACCAGGACCATCGGTTTTTATGCGCATTACGATGGGCAGCCGGTAAACCCGGCACAATGGTTCGAGGGGCTGGAGCCTTTTAAGCCGGTGCTGATTACAGCACCCCTAGAAAATGGGGGTAAAATAATCGGACCTTACAAGAGCGGAGATGCTGTGAACCCGGACTGGCGCATTTCGGGCAGAGGAGCTGCCGATGATAAAGCAGGCGTTATGGCAATTCTGAATGCCTATGATGCGCTGGCCAAAACAGGGCACGGCCTGCACGCCAACATCAAGTTTCTTTTTGAGGGCGAAGAAGAAGTGGGCTCTATTCACCTGGATGAAATCTTTGAAAAGAATAAGGCGAAACTGAAGGCTGACTGCTGGATTATTGTCGACGCGCCAAGACATGCTTCAGGAAGAAAAACCATTGTGTACGGTGTGCGCGGGGATGCAAATATGGCGCTCACAATGTATGGTGCTAAGCGCCCGCTGCACAGTGGTAACTACGGGAACTGGGCACCGAACCCGGCTTTGAAACTGGTACAGCTGCTGGCTTCTATGAAAGATGAAAAGGGGCGGGTGCTGATAGAAGGCTTTTATGACGATGTAACTCCTCTTACAGACACAGAAAAAAAGGCTCTGGCACAGTTGCCTGACCAGGATGCTATCCTGAAGAAAGAGCTGGGCATCAGCACGCCGGAAAATCCTGAGGGGTCGCTGGCTGCAGCCATCATGATTCCCTCTTTAAATATTAATGGGATAAAAAGTGCGAATGTAGGCCCTCTTGCCAGTAATGTTATTCCCTCCCAGGCAGAAGCAGTTCTGGACCTGCGATTGGTAAAGGGCAACGATTATAAACGGCAGGTGGACAAGGTCATCGCGCACATCAGGAGCAGGGGGTATCATGTGGTAAACAGCGAGCCAACAGAAGAGGAGCGAAGCAAATATCCTGATTTGATACAGGTGCAAGTACAACACGGTTACAATGCGCAGCGCACACCCATGGATCTGCCCATATCCAAAACCATCCAAGCGGCTATACAATCCACTACCAAAGAACCCCTGGTGCTGATCCCGTCAATGGGAGGCAGCCTGCCTTTGTACCTGTTCGAGGAAATACTGGGATCTAATGTCGTCACGGTACCCATTGTGAATTACGACAACAACCAGCATGCAGAAAATGAGAACGTACAGATACAATACCTCTGGGAGGGAATAGAAACAATTGCAGCTATTATGCTTATCAGGTAATAAGGAATGCTCAGGAGCAGTATCCGGTTACATGATGCTCCTGAGCCTCTGATTACAGCAGTGCCAGCCGGTCCAGGAATCGGAAAAGGTACGGCTTTAGCATGCTCAGTTTCGGAAGCTCCGCCACTATTCTTTCTTCCTGGTGAATGTAAGGTGCCTCAACTAACTCATGCCTGTCCGCCTCCAGCATGCTTCTGATTATGTTTTCATCTGCTTCCCAGTGGAACTGCATTCCCACACATTTCCCTTTCAGGAAAGCCTGATTTTTACATGCTTCAGAAGTGGCAAGCAAGGTTGCCCCCTCCGGCAAATCAAAGGTGTCGCCGTGCCACTGGAAAAATTCCAGAACAGGAGGCAGGCCTTGTAGCAAAGGGTGCGATGAAGCAGCAGGTTGCAGGGCCACAGGGAGAAAGCCAATTTCTTTGTCTTTGTTTGGGTACACTCTTGCTCCCAGGCTCTCAGCCAGCAACTGCGAACCCAGGCAGATGCCTATCACTGTTTTACCTGCTTCAATACAGTTCCGGATAAATCGCTTTTCCTCTACCAGGAAAGGGAACATGTCCTCTTCATAGCAAGCCATGGCACCACCCATTATCAGGAGCCAATCCAGTTCTTCCAGTGCAGGAAAGTTATAATCAGCCTCGTAGAATCTGGTGTATGTGAGCGTGTGTTTCATTGCTTCGGCCCATTCGGCAATATAGCCAGGTGTTTCAAAGGGGATATGTTGCAGGCAGTGGATGTGCAGTGGCATTGTTGTGGTACAGGCTTAAAATATACTTCGTTTGTTCCGTTTTTTCCGGAATATACAGAACGCCTTCTTTAGATTAAAGGGTAAGCATTCTTTTTCCCTTAGTAAAAGGATTAACAAAAAGGGTATGAACAAGTATAATAACACAGGAAATAGTATAATTCTTCCGGTGGGCCACAAGATTTTTTACATCCTGATTAATCTGTTTTAATCTGTTTTAAAAGACACCCAAGAGTTGGATCACATCAGCCTGCACGCTCCCTGTAAGCGCATTCAGTGCTTTGTCCTGGTATTTTCATTTTTTACATCATAAAAACTAAAATTATGAAACATGATCTACCGCTGCGCAAAGTACTGCGCTCCATCCTTTTCAGTGCTGCAGTAGCAACCGCAGCCTGTACCTTTACTGCCTGCGACCCCGGGACAGAAGAAGGAATCGAACCACAAGTTGCCACCCTGCAGTCCAGCAGTGAGAACGGGGCCATTATACCTGGCCAGTATATCGTTGTTTTCAAGGACAATAGTACCTTGCGTTTCAGTGCCACCACTACCTATGAGCAGCGCGTAGAAACTGTGCGTGAAATGGGGCAGGAGATTCTGGCAACAAACGGAGTGAAAGAAGTTGCCATAGAGCAGGCTTACGGCAAAGCCATTTTAGGTGTAGCAGCCAAACTTTCCGAAAGCGAGGTAGAAAACCTCAAGAAAGACCCTCGTGTAGACTACGTAGAGCCGGATCGGATGGTGGTGTTAGCCAAGCCAGATTTTGCTGGAGGTGGGGGAGGCAGTACACCATCTGAGGAAACACCTTGGGGTGTTACCCGTGTTGGTTTAGGAGACGGTACTGGCAAGACAGCCTGGGTAATCGACTCAGGTATTGACCTTGATCACCCTGACCTTAATGTTGATGCACAGAGAAGTAGAACATTTGTCACCACTGGTAGAGATGCCAAAAGTCCTGATGATGGCAATGGCCATGGAACGCATGTGGCAGGCACGATTGCAGCTATAAAAGATGGTAAAATAGGTGTAGTTGGTGTTGCTTATAATGCCACAGTAGTGGCTGTAAAAGTGCTGGACTCCCGTGGGAGTGGTTCTTACTCTGGCGTAATTGCCGGTGTGGATTATGTAGCAGCAAATGGTGTTCCCGGTGATGTGGCCAACATGAGCTTAGGCGGTCCGGTTTCTGACGCACTAGATGCCGCTGTCATAGAAGCAGCACAAGAAGGTATCAAGTTTTCATTGGCAGCCGGTAATGAGAGTACACATGCAGAAAACTCATCGCCAGCTCGTGCAAACCATAACAATATTTTTACAGTGTCCGCAATGAGTGAAGGTGATATTTGGGCTTCTTTCTCTAACTATGGAAATCCGCCTGTGGACTATTGTGCTCCAGGTGTCAGTATCAAATCAACCTGGAAAGATGGTGGCTATAATACCATCAGCGGTACTTCTATGGCGGCTCCGCACGTGGCAGGTTTGCTTTTATTAGGTGAACTAAAAAATGGAGGTACGGTATCAGGTGATCCAGATGGAAATCACGATGTAATTGCTGTTCATTAGAGGCTATCTCAAAAATGGGAATCCCAGCTTGAGTTAATATGTTGGTTTCTCATGGAGTTGACAAACGAGCAATGGGAAAGGGTAAAAGACCTTGTGCCAG
>NZ_BAAGXV010000077.1:0-51202 GCF_054779655.1 Pontibacter brevis | reverse complement strand
GGCACAAGGTCTTTTACCCTTTCCCATTGCTCGTTTGTCAACTCCATGAGAAACCAACATATTAACTCAAGCTGGGATTCCCATTTTTGAGATAGCCTCTATTCTTCATTACAAGCGACTGAATTTCTTTTGCATCGGCAAACGTTGCAGCAAGCGGCTTTTCCACCATCACATGAATTTTCCTCGGGGCAAATGCCCTGACAATGTTCACATGCTCATCGGTTGCTCCAAAAGCAGAAACTGCCTCCGGCTTCACTTTGTCGAGCATTTTATGGAGGTCATTGAAAAACAGCTTCTGGTCCAGCTTATAGCGCCTGGCATACCTGTCCGCCAACTCCTTGTTAGGTTCGAAAATCCCCACCAGCACCAGATCCTTTTTGTCTCTCCTGTTGAAAATCCTGTCTACATGCCCATGGCTTAAGCCTGCCACTGCGACTCTGACAGGTGCCTGAGCAAAAGCTTGTGTAAAGAGCAAAGCACAAAGAAGGATGATAAAGAAAGCTTTTATATCCTGGTGACTGTATATGTGAAGCGTTAGGTGTGTTAAAGCAATATAAATAAGATTACTTTAGAATGCAGGCTTCTTTTAGCCACTGCTTTTCTTCATACTTGGCTTTTGCGTTGCTTTATACCCTTGAATGGTAAAATTTAGTTAAACAGCTGCCTTTCTAATATGAATCAAACTTATATACCTTAACCTGATTACATCACTACAACCGTCACAAAATAATAGCATCCCAAAAAATAATAAGAAAAACACAGTATGCAATAAAAGTTTTATTACATTGCAATATGTAAGTGCTCAATCACTAGTAAACTACAATTCCTTCCAAAACTAAATTACCTACGGGGTATCGAGAAGAGATACCTTAATCCATGTCTGGAAAATTTCTGTTTTCCAAGTAGCATGTTCCGATTACATCAATACTGAATATTGCACGATACAAGAACCTATTGCATTGAAAATCATTTATTTACATCAAATAAATAGATTAGTTCTATCTAAAGATGGGTTTAAGTTCAAATATAAGACTAACCAGACCCTGATAAGAGAATAAAACCCTCCTTCAGTTAGATTAGGCTGTCTTCCAAATGAGTGTCATCTTCGGCAGGAGTACCTGCCATGGTTGTTGCTATCCATCTTTGCCTATATTTTTAACAGATGGTTGTAGGTGGTTATAGCTCGCATTCTGAATTGAATATTCACCAAAATGTAGTTATATGAAACACCGATTTACAAGTTTGTTTGATTACGAGCATGTAAAAGTAAGAGGGCGGTTCTTCTGTACCGGCATGCTTACATTTACATTATGCGCAGGTTTAACTGCAACACAAAGCCAGGCGGCTGACATGTATCGGCCAGTAAAAACGACTGGTACTCTGGAAGCGGCACTGTTCATGAACACTTCGCTAAAGTATGCCATTCAGCTGAAAGGCAGGGTGACAGACAGCAAAGGCGAACCATTACCTGGTGTATCCGTGGTGTTAAAAGGCACAAGCGTCGGGGCTAGTACTGACTTGGATGGCACCTATAGCCTAAGCGTTCCGGATGGGCAGGAAAACGGCACCCTTGTGTTTTCCTACATTGGCTTTTTGAAACAAGAGGTGCCTATCGGCAATAAGTCTGTTGTGAATGTGCAGCTTCAAACAGATTCCAAGGCGCTTGAAGAGGTGGTTGTAATCGGGTATGGCACCCAGCGGAAATCGGATTTGACCGGGGCTGTTACCTCTGTAAAAGAAGCCGAGCTTCGGGAACGCCCAGTACCTTCCCTGAACCAGGCTTTGGCCGGTAAGATGCCTGGCGTACAGGTAAACACCAACTCAGGGCGGCCTGGCGGCAGAACTAACGTCCGGATTCGTGGATTCAGCTCCATCAACTCTTCTAATAACCCCTTGTATGTAATTGACGGCGTAATGATGCCGCAGAGCAACCTAGCTCAATCCAGCTCCCCAATAGATTACATCAACCCTAACGATATCGTGTCTGTTGAAGTGTTAAAAGATGCTTCTTCCACAGCCATTTATGGCTCCAGAGGAGCCAACGGCGTTATTCTGGTAACAACAAAAAAGGGTCGCTCCGGAGAAGGCCAGATTACCTACAATGTGGACTTCAGCACAACGGGCATTGGTCCAAACCGCCCAGAAGTACTTAATGCACAGGAATATCTGGCAGTCGAGGAGTTGGCCTGGCGAAACATGGAGAAATATGACCCAGAAGGTTGGGCCTCAGGCAAATGGGCTTCTCTGAACCCGGCGCTGAAGCGTGCGGATCCGAACCTGATTGCCAGAGGTGTGTTTGATGCAAACGGTAATCCTTTGCACGACACTGACTGGTTGAAGGAAACCACTCAGTCTAAACTGTCCCAAAACCACCAGTTGGGCTTTAGCGGCGGTAACGAGCGCACCACCTACTCCCTCTCTTTTGGTTATCGCGATGACCAGGGCTTCTTGATAAACTCCTACATGAAGCGGTACTCCGGCAGGTTTACCATTGAAGATCAGATAAAGAAATGGCTGAAAGTAGGTGGAACACTCAGCTACAACAACCAAACAGAAAACCTGGTGGACATATCAGACCAGGTGGCTCGCCAGATTGTAGAAGACTTTCCGTTTATGCCGGTAAGATATCCGGATGGCACGTTTGCCAATAACCGGGATTACCCATTGGCGGAAGGCACGATGAGTTCTATGCACCGTCTGCATGGCCGGAAGTACCTGCTAAACACCCAAACAACAATTGGTAGCTTGTATTCTAATATACAGTTTGCGGAAGGTCTAGTGATGCGTACTGTGTTGGGCACTAACATCCTGACGCAGGAAAACGTAGAATCCACTACCCGCACCCTGGATATTGGCAACCGCGGAAACGCTGCCGCCCGCAACTGGAGAGAGAGCTTCTGGTCCTTGGAAAATTACCTGACTTATGATAAGAAGTTTGGAGAAAACCATGCCTTCACCGGCTTACTTGGTATATCCTGGCAGGAAACCAATAATTTTGGCACCGATGCTTCAATCCGCAACTTCCCTACCGACTACTTCCTTTACAACAACCTGGGTGCCGGCAGCACGTCACCGCTTGTGGGTTCAAGCGCTTCCAGAACAGCCTATAACTCCTACTTCGGCCGTATAAACTACAGCCTCATGGATAAATACCTGTTCACCATAACAGGTCGGGGAGATGGTTCATCCCGTTTCGGTGAGAATCACAAGTTCGCATTCTTCCCTTCTGCTGCCTTGGCCTGGAGAATTTCAGAGGAAGAATTCCTGAAAGGAAACCCTGTGATATCTAACCTGAAACTGCGCGGTAGCTATGGTCTGACTGGTAATTCTGAAATTCCGGCTTATTCCTCCTTAGCCCTGTTGAGTTCTAACTATGCCGCTGTTATTAGTGACATACGCGTAGGCGGAACAGGCCTGACACGCTTGGCGAACCCCGAACTGAAGTGGGAAAAAACAGCCCAGGCAGATGTTGGCGTAGAACTTGGTCTGTTAAACAACCGCATTACCCTGGAGGCGGATGTATATTACCGCAAGACCACCGATATGCTGCTGGATGCTCCAGTGCCACGCACCTCCGGCTATGCCACTATTCGTAAAAACGTGGGCTCCATGGAAAACAAAGGTATAGAGCTATCGCTGAACACCGTCAACATAGAAGGCGGAGACTTCTCCTGGACTACAGGCTTCAACGTTTCTATGAACCGAAACAAGGTGCTGACCTTGGCGTCACCTGCCGACATCTTTGGAGTGGGCGGCCCTAGCTTTACAAACCAGACAAACATCATCCGTGTGGGTGAGCCGGTAGGTTCTTTTTGGGGCCTAACTCGTGTCGGCATCTGGAGTGAGGCAGAAAGAGATGAAGCAGCTCAGTTTACAAGCTATCGCCCTGGTAAGACACTTTTGCCCGGCGACATTAAGTACCTGGATGTAAACGGAGACAATGCCATCACCGATGCTGACAGAAGCATCATCGGAAATGGCACTCCTAAAGCCTGGGGTGCACTTACCAACACCTTCCGCTTCAGGAACTTCGACTTGTTAGTAGATCTACAGTATTCGTATGGCAATGATGTACTGGACATGACCTTGCATTCAAGTGAAGACCGTCAGGCCCTAGCAAACAGCTATAAAACTGTACTGAATGCATGGACACCGCAAAACCAGAACACTATGGTTGCTGAGATACGGGATACAAGGGCCGGCTACATCACCAACGTAGACAGCCACTGGATCAAAGACGGTTCCTTTATCCGGGGCAGAAACATCTTGTTTGGGTACACCTTTCCCGTCGCTGTTGCCGAAAAAATCAGGTTGAACCGCCTGCGGGTTTACACCTCCGCCCAAAACCTGTTCCTGCTTGTGGATGATGAAGTTATCGGAGATCCGGAGACAGTTGGAATCAGAGCCACGGATGCGCAGAATGTGTTTTCACAGGGGCAAAACTGGCATGGCTATCCTAAGCCACGCACCTTCCTGCTAGGTGTGCAAATTGGCTTATAAACATGTTTTACTTTAAGAGAAATTCTATGAAATTTTATAAACATAAAAATCTGACAAAGATTTTCCTTTGTGCTGTGTTACTATTGGGCGCTTCAGGATGCAATGATTTCCTGGACGAGGCGCCACCTTCTAACCTGACACCGGATAACTTTTACACTATTCCAGATCATGCTGAAGCTGCGTTAGCTGCCGCCTATGCCGACACCCGCCTAGTTTTTGACGGTTCCGGTATATTCTCTTCGACCTGGCAGATGCTGGAAGCCCCTACCGGAACTTCCACCACAGAAACAGGCCAGAACTCAGATTTGAACAACCTCTACGGTTTGATTTACGATGGCAATACCGGCCATGTGTCTAACTACTGGAACGGCCTCTACCGGTTAATCGCGCAGACAAACCTTCTACTTGACAGAGTTCCGGCTATTACGCCAATGGATGAAGGTCAGAAAAATAGAATTCTGGGTCAGGCAAAGTTTCTACGTGCATGGGCTTATTTCCGGGCAGTACAACTATGGGGGGACATTCCTTTGATAACCTCACCACAAAGCCTTACCTCGCCTGATTTTATGCCTACGAGAGCGCCTAAGGAAGAAGTTTACCAGCTCATTGTATCTGATTTAACTGAGGCGGAAGCAGCTGATTTGCCCTGGATGGACGCTACCGGCAGGGTATCTCAGGCCGCAGTCAAATCGCTGCTGGCAAAAGTTTATTTAACCATGGCAGGCTTCCCGCTCCAGAAAGGCGCAAGCCACTATAAGCTGGCCGCCGACAAAGCCTATGAGGTGGTTGCGTATGCTAATGCAAACCCCGGCTCTATCAATCTTTTCGATACCTATGGAGAGGTGCACCATGAAAGTACAGAAAATACAATAGAGCATATTTTTATGGTGCAGTACAACAACCTGGTAGCAAGCAACCCCATGGAGAACATGTACCCGAACTTTAAACCTGTTACATTTGCAGGCCCTTCAGGTACCGGAAGCACTGTGCCAACTGTATCCTTCTATGAATCTTATGAAACAGGAGACTTACGCACCAAAAACCAAGAGGGCTATTTTTACACCAGTTATTACACCAATGGCACAGGTGCTCCTTTTGAGTTAGGTGCTCCCTATATTTTCAAGCACTTCAATATCACTTCTGCTGGTGCCCCAGGCCTCACACCTACGCGTAACAACAACCTGAATGTGCCTATCATCCGGTATGCTGATGTGTTGCTGATTTATGCCGAAGCACAAAATGAAGTGGGCGGTCCTACGCAGGAAGCCTATGATGCATTTAAGAAAATCCGTGACCGTGCTGAACTAACGACTCCTTCCCTAGGCACTTACAACCAGGAAACATTTCGGGAGGCAGTATGGAAGGAGCGCTGGCATGAGCTCGCTTACGAGGGCATTACCTGGTTTGACATGGTGCGGCTACGAAAAGTGTTCAACGAGACGACAAAGGGTTTCGACAATTTTGTTGGTCATGTTAACAAAAACTCTAACAAATCATTAGAAGAGAAGCACTTGTTGTTCCCGTTACCTACGCCGGAAAGAAGAAACAATACGAATCTCAGCCCACAAAACCCGGGTTATCCTGAGTTTTAAGAATCTCAGAGGCCTGGCACACATCGTTCCAGGCCTTTCATATAATATTTGAACCTTGCTATGCCGGTGCGAAGCTTAACTAACCCTTAGCCTCGCTCTGGCATAGCAAGGTTTGTAAGTAAAACATTTACCAAGTGCTCATATTGCTGAAGCGTAGGTTTATAAACTTAAGGTGCCTTGAAATAATCTGCAGCAGAGTTAAAAATGCAGAAAAAAAATGCTATACTTATAAAGCAATTCTATCTACGGGAGCATCATACAGTAGGCCACATTCCAACTCTTGCCTTTGAGCTAATGCACAGGCAGTTTACACCGGAACGCTGTTCGTTCTGAAAACGGCTACAGTCTTTTCTTACCCCGCTTACCTACCGGCATTTATTTAATCCGGCACTTTGGTTCAGATGTTAAAGAAACACTGATTATAAAATCTTTAGAAGCGCTTACATAAATAGACCAACCTTATGGCATTTCAATTAAAAAAGAAGGGCGAAGTATACGATGTAGTGATTGTAGGTTCCGGGGCCGGAGGCGGTATGGCTGCGAAAATATTATCGGAAGCAGGTGTAAAAGTAGCCTTGCTGGAAGCCGGACCTGATTATGATCCTGCCAACCCGGATCAGCAGACCCAGTTAAAATGGTCTTATCAGTCGCCACGGCGGGGCGCCGGCACCACCCGGGCCTTCGGTGACTTTGATGCAGCTTACGGTGGCTGGGAAATAGAAGGCGAGCCTTACACCCGCAAAGAGGGCACCGAGTTCGACTGGTTTCGGTCCCGCATGATGGGCGGCCGCACCAACCACTGGGGACGTATTTCATTACGTTTTGGGCCGCACGATTTTAAGCGCAAAAGCCGGGATGGGCTGGGCGACGACTGGCCTATCTCCTATGCCGACATCAAGCCTTATTATGACAGAGTAGATAAAATGGTAGGGGTATTTGGCACCAACGAGGGTCTGGTCAACGACCCGGATGGGTACTTTCTGCCACCTCCTAAACCCCGTTTGCATGAGCTGATGATTAAGAAAGCGGCAATGGGCATTGGCATTCCGGTTATACCGGCACGAAAGTCTATGCTCACCCGGCCTATCAACAAGGAACGGGGCACCTGCTTTTTTTGCGGCCAGTGCGGCCGGGGCTGTTCAGTGCACGCCGACTTCTCCTCGTCTACCTGCCTTGTAAAACCGGCACGCAATACCGGCAACGTGGAGGTGTACGTAAATGCCATGGCCCGCGAGGTGCTCACCGACAAATCGGGAAAAGCCACCGGCATTTTGTATACCGACAAAACTGATATGCAGGAATACCAGGTAAACGGCAAAGTGATTGTTCTAGCCGCCAGCGCCTGCGAATCAGCCCGCCTGTTGCTCAATTCCAAATCAGCACAGCACCCCGATGGCTTAGCCAATTCAAGCGGCGTGGTCGGCAAGTACCTGCACGATTCTACCGGTGCCTCCCGCAGTGCTTTCATTCCTCATCTCATGGACCGCAAGCGCTACAACGAAGACGGCGTGGGCGGCATGCACGTGTACTCGCCGTGGTGGCTCGACAACAGCAAGCTGGATTTTGCCCGGGGCTACCACATCGAGTATGGCGGCGGCATGGGCATGCCGGGTTATGGTTTCGGTTCGGGTATCGAAAACCTGAACGGCAAATATGCGGGCAGAGACGGCCAAATGAAAGCAGCCGGTGGCTACGGCGCTTCGCTGAAAGATGACTACCGCCGCTTTTACGGCGCCAATGTTGGTTTTGCAGGCCGTGGCGAATGCATTGCCCGCGAAGACAACTACTGCGAAATTGACCCTAACGTGGTGGACAAATATGGCATACCGGTGCTGCGGTTTAACTACACCTGGAGTGAGCACGAAATAAAGCAGGCCAAGCACATGCACGATACCTTCGAAAGCATTATCGACGCGATGGGTGGCGTGGCACTCGGCGAAAAACCAGGGGCAGATGAAAAGTATGGTTTAGCAAATCCTGGCCGTATCATCCATGAAGTGGGCACCACCCGCATGGGGAATGACCCGAAACGCTCCGTGCTGAATAAATTCTGCCAGGCACATGAAGTAAAAAACCTCTTTGTGGTAGATGGCGGTCCTTTTGTATCCCAAGCCGATAAAAACCCAACCTGGACGATTATGGCCTTGTCCATGCGAGCCTCTGAATTCATGTTAGATCAGGTTAAAAAGCAAAGTCTAGTTTAAGCGATAAATATTATGGATAGAAGAGAATCCCTGAAAGCCCTGGTTATCGGTTCGTTAGGCACCGGCACCTTGCTGGTAGGCTGCGATGCCTTAATCGAGGAGAAAAACCCGAATTCCGTAGTAAGTGACGTCAAGCCAACAGAAGGATATGGGCGTACAGCCGAGGAAAAAGAGCGTGATGCCCGCCTGATGGGTGAAAAGTTCTTTACTGATGCGGAGATGGTCACGATTACGATGTTGAGTGATATTATTATTCCGGCCGATGACCGCTCCGGCAGTGCTTCAGATGCCGGCGTACCCGAGTTCATTGAGTTTATTGTGAAGGACCAGCCTGAATACCAGGTCCCGATGCGGGGTGGTCTACGCTGGCTGGACATCAAATCAAATAAGCTGTTCGGACAACCGTTTGCGAAGGCCAGTAAAGTCCAGCAGATAGAACTGGTCGATTTGATTGCCTACCCCGAGAAAGCAGCGCCGGAGAACAGCCAGGGCGTCACCTTTTTCAACCAGATGCGCAACCTGACGGCCATGGGCTTCTTTTCGAGCAAAATGGGCATAGAAGACATGAACTACATGGGCAACAAACCCAACGCCTGGGATGGTGTTCCGGAAGATGTACTGAAACAATACGGCCTGTCTTACGACGAGAAAACGCTGGCGGAATGCCTCAAAATCGAGGACCGGGGTGAAATAATGACCTGGGACAGTTGAGGTAGTTCGTATCATAGCCAGAAAGCTAATTTTTATTAAGTTGGTAAAGCGTAGAAGCGGATGTTCTGAAAGAAAGGCCCGTTTCTACGCTTTACCTGTTTTGTTACCACCTTTCAAAGTATTGACTAAGCTGCCGTGGGTACAACTTATCCAGCGACTCATTAGCAGCCTTTTCCATCTTACCTTCCTGTGCTCTCAAGGCCGAGGGGCCTCGTCGTGGGGGTAGGGGCCCTCTTAAGGGCATCGCGCTGTGTATATTTCCTGCCTGACGGCTGCCACTGGCGTGGCACCGGAAATTTACAAGGCGCTCAACCCAAAGACTGGAAACTCATTCACTTCATGCTGGCTGTTTTTGGTGATATATTTTAAAGCCTCAACAATGGAAAAAGCCTTCGGCAACCTGATAAGCAGACTCCCCTCCTTTGACAAGGAGGGGTAGGGGTGGTTGGACCCGGTCAAGCAGAAAAAACGAAGCTACTATGGAATAGGCCTGAAGGCATAGTTATAGTAAAGCACATCTACAGGAGTAATAAGTGTGTTTCTGAGCAAAGCCTTCTTGCAGCTGAAGTACTTTCTAAGTTTGAAAAGTGTGGCAAGTTTGTAGCAAAAACCCATTATATACTACTACTGCTAATAAGCTCCTTGCATTTCTAGGCTAACATTTATAAACTTCGGTGATTCCAGTTTTTATACATTACAATTTCCTTACAGATACACACCAAATCTACTTCACATACTGGCACTAGTGCTGCCATTACACATTCCTTATGAAAAAATCGCTGTGCTATATTCTACTGCTACTCTCCTTTATTTCCTGCACCGTGTCGCAAAAGCAAGCAGCGGCACAAGAGGAGGTATACCTGTTCTCCTACTTCAAGGGAAATGGTGATGGCCTGCACCTGGCTTATAGCCTGGATGGCTACCAGTGGAAAGCACTCAAGAATGATTCTATTTTCCTGAAACCTACTGCCGGAAATGATAAGCTCATGCGCGACCCCAACATTATCCGGGGCGCAGACGGCAGGTTTCATATGGTTTGGACGGTGAGTTGGAACGAAAAAGGACTTGGCTATGCCAGTTCAGAAGATCTGCTCAATTGGTCAGAGCAGCAGTTTAGACCCGTGATGGCGCATGAGCCAAGCGCCCGCAATACCTGGGCCCCGGAGGTGACGTACGATGACGAGAAGAAGGAATACATGATCTACTGGGCCACAACCATCACGGGGTTGTACCCTGAGACGCAGTCTGAGAAAGACGATGCTTACAACCACCGCATGTACTACGTCACCACAAAAGACTTCAAGACTTTCAGCGACACGAAGCTGCTCTATGAGCCGGGCTTTAACGTGATAGACGCCACGATTGTAAAAGACAACAACCGTTACGTGATGTTCCTGAAAGACGAGACCCGTGAGCCGGCTCAGAAAAACATAAAGGTAGCTTATAGCAATAGCTTGACAGGCCCCTACAGTGCCGCCAGTCCTCCCATCACCGGTAGCTACTGGGCAGAAGGCCCGACCACTTTAAAACTTGGAGATAAATGGCTTGTCTATTTCGATAAATACATCGACCACAGCATGGGTGCCGTACAATCAGAAGACCTGAAAAACTGGGTTGATATTTCAGACAAAATTTTCTTCCCCGAAGGCATGCGCCATGGCAGTATCTTTAAAGTGACCAAGGCTGAGTTTAAGAAATTACAGTAGGCATTGACCTGGCGCCGGTATTCATCCGGTGACACATTTCTTCCTGCGAGCCTCCAGGCTCGCAGGAAGAAATGTGTACAGTAAAGAGGCTCTCAAATTTTGCCTAAGCTGCTGTAGTAACAGATGTGCATTCACGGTTTCTTTAACCTAAACTTCTGTAGTTTCCGGCTATGTATCTAATGTCTGAGGTTCCTCTTTAATACTGCTTAAGGGTTGGGAGTAGACAGGAGCGGAGAATTCATAATGCTGCTTCCCAAAAACTACTAGAGAGACTGGAGTTACAGTTTAAGAAAATGGTGCTGTTGCCAAATAAAGATGATGAGCTTTTACTATATGGAGTTGTAGCTAAACCATCCTGAATTTGCTACACCCCCATTGTTAAGGCAGCTATAGAATGTAGCTACGCCACTCCATAGCTACATTCTATAGCTGCCACAAGAAAATACTGAATAAAGCGTTAGATTTGCACCGTGATTAGCCGCATTAGAAATAGCATCTTTATTCAAGTCCTTTGGGGTCTGATGGCACTGTGCTTCCTAAACAGCAGCATTGACACTCTTGATCCTAATCCGGAACACATACCTGAAGACTTGTCATTTAACGACCAGGAAAGTGTGGTTGAACTTCTCCTGGAAAAAGTACTGGGGTTTGAGAACGCTATCGTTGAATACGATGATCATGATACAGAAGAACATACAAAGAAAAAGACCTCTAAAATTGACTTTTTCGTTCAGTACGCCATTCAACAGCCCTATCCGGACAATACATTTAATTTAAGGAAACAGCAATACCCCAATTTTAAAGACTGTTTGCCCATAGGGTATCTCCAACTTAGCACCCCTCCGCCCAAAATCTGATTTGTTTTTTGCAGACCACTCATCTTGGCTTTTAGAAAAAAGCACAAGAAACCTTTGTTTACAAAAATAAATTTGAAATGAACATCAAGATTATTTTGATGCTGATCTTCCTTTTGTCATCAGCATCATACACATATGCGCAAAACAGCGCCGCAATAAAAGATAGCCTTTACATACAGGAAGTAGAAGACCTTAAAGAACCTGCCAAAGTACTGCATGCAGAACCACTGTATATTGACCTTATCCGGGACCTCGGAGCACGAAAAGGTGAGAAGGAATGGAACATCGGTTTGGGGCTAACGGACAATCAGAGATTTGATTCTTATGAAGCCTTAGTGGAGTACGAATGGGCTCCTGTCGACCGTTTGGGCCTGGAAGTAGAACTGCCCTTTACTATCTATTCTCCTTTAAGAGGTGTTTCAGAAGACTCTGTTCCTTCAGATAGATTGAACAGTATAAAATTAGCCGCTCAATGGACTTTCTTAGTAAATGAGCCCATGGCAACCTCCATGGCCATTGGTTATATTAATGAGTTTGAACTGTCAGATTTCAGGAGTTTTGGAAGTCCATTGATCAAAGGAAATGTCTATAACCCATTCTTAGTTGTTGCCAAACGCTGGGGAAACAATTATCACTCATTGATCTATACAGGTCCGATGATAGAGCAGGACTTCCAGACGAGGAACTTTCATACTACATACGATATCAATACCAGCTTTCACTACATGATTTCTGGAACGAGGAACTTTATTGGAATGGAGTTTAACAAAACATTCAATAAGAGCGACTTTGACATGACCATTCGACCACAGATGAGGCTAGGTATAGTTGATAATCTTTTGATAGGAATAGTAACAGGAATACCAGTAAAAAGAGAAAATGAAAGATTCAGTTCTTTTGTCAGGCTAATTTGGGAGCCAAGGCATAAGAAAACCCACAAATACATCTACTAACACTGCACAAGTGTAGTGCGGGCTGAGCATCTGGAAGTGAACTGTCTGCTACAAACACGCTGTAGTGGGTAAACAGAAAGAATTTTATGAACCCGCACTACACTTGTACAAAAACAATTACGTACTACTTGATAAAATGAATATAAAAGCAATACAGCTCTTAAACTTCGGAAGGTTAGAAACTGACGAGGAATTTAAAGAACCTGCAGAAGATAGTCCTTCAGGTTACTTTTTACGCCCTGGACGAATTTCTTTTCTTGATAGGATCAATAAGCTAAAAGGAGAAGAAGGCCTGAAGTTTGGAATACAATACTTCATAGAAGGATATACGGATAGCACAGAGCCTGTAGAGTTTGTTTGTAAAATATCACACCCAACGTTGGTTAACCCTGAGACAGGTACTACTATAAATGAAACTATAGATCATAAAATAAATTACCTGAACCATAACGACTTTGACTACTACTCCTTTGAGTACGATTGGGAAACTATAAAGGGAACCTGGACTTTCGAGATTATAGAGCAAAAAAGGGTTCTGCTAAAGAAAGCATTTGTAATTGAATGATGATAAGCTGCTAAGACAGAATGGTTCTAAAAATCAAAAAGGAGATGACTAATCAAGTCATCTCCTTTTTGATTTTAACAATATTTTACAAACAAGTACCCCTACTTCATCTTCATAATTTCTGTTCCGGCCAGTAGAAAGCAGCCGAGGCCATAGTCTTCGAAGTCAGGCTTGCTGGTATAAGACACAGGCTGCCCGTCTTTCGGCTCTTTGCCAGTGCCTTGCACATAGCTTAAAAATCCATTCGGATTTACGGCTTCTTTTTCCATTGCATTCCAGGCCTTCGTGATGACAGGGTTGTAAACCTTCGGCTCCAGCAATCCATTGTTCACACCCCAGGCCATGCCATAGGTAAACAAAGCAGTGCCGGACGTTTCCTTTCCTCCAAAATGGTTCGGGTCGTGCAGGCTCACATTCCAGAAGCCATCGGGCCTCTGCAACGGCACTAGCGCCCGCATCATTTCCAGGTATGTTTTCTCATACTCGTCGCGGTGCGGCGCATCTTTTGGCAAGCGCTCCAGCACCCTCACCAACGCTCCAACTACCCAGCCGTTTCCCCTGGACCAGTAGCAGTCCTCGCCGTTTGGTTCTTTGTAAGGCGGCACAAAGTCAGCATCACGCCACCACAGGCCGTCCTGTGAATTATACAAGCCCCCGCCAATCTCCGTTTTGGTAGCATTGTACAGGTCATACATTTTAGCATGATAGGCAGGTGCATCCGCTGGGTAAATTTCGCCTAGCTGCACATACAGGGGCATGGCCATCATCAGGGCATCAATCCAGTCCCAGTCATCAGACTTGGTGCTGTTTACCATGTTGTCTACTGACGCTTTGATAGACCGAATCCGCTCCGGCTTCGGGTCTATTTTATAAAGCTCAATATACGTCTGCCCGCAGGTCTGGTAATCGGCGTGCCGAACATGGTTTCCTCCGGTTAGCCCCCAGTTGTGCTTTTGCCCCCAGTCCACAGCATAGTCGTAGTACCTTTTCTGCGGGTCTGCCTCATATAGCTCCATCAACCCAATGTAATAGATGCCACGGGTCCAGATGTTGCTGGGGCGGGTTTTATTTGTCACAATCTCCTTGCCCGGGTCAGGCCATTTCTGCATGAAATAATCATTGGCAAGGGTAAGGGTTTTAAGCACCTTCTTCTTTTTTGGCAAACGTTCCGCCTGTACCTGAGCGGCACCAACCAGAACAAGGCAGCAGATAAGGATGATACTGCGAAAGGAAACCGTGTTATAATTCATTATTTACTTAAGTTAATGTTATACAGAGGAGCACCTCTGGTTTATGTCATCGAAGTCAGAAAAAGTGTTACACTGATTTAGCTAATTTAATTCACTTCCTTTTGCTTTCTATCCTGCTCTGTCCTGTGCTTTTTCGGCTATCAGCAAAAACAGGATGAATGGAAAAGGCACCTTTCACTACTGCTTTGTTCTGGTCTTTCTGTTAAATCAGGCTAGAGCAGGATAGTCCGCTAATTCTTCTTTCTTATCTTTAGGAAGGCTGCTTACAGCAGTTTAGCCAGGCGCACTATGCCTGAAGCAGAACGCACCAGGCATTCTTTTCCATATTTAATTTAATCAGAAAAAGAGCTTTAACTATTCACAGCTATCATCCATGATAAAAAAAGGCACCTTATCTCTCTCCTTCCTATGTATGTGCAGCATGCTCCTCTCCTGCCAGTCTGATACTGAAGACCAGACACAGGAGATTGTTCTCACCAACCAATCTGCTGTTGCACTAACCGATAAAGCCATTGCCGTAAAGCGGGACAAGCTCTCAAATATTCCGGAGGGAGACATGTACCCCCTCCTCCTCACCCAAGCCGGCGACACCGTTGCGGCGCAGTTAGATGATTTGGACGGCGACAATGCCTGGGATGAGCTTTTCTTTGTCACCGATTTACCGGCCAATGGAGAGCAGACGCTGCAACTGTCATGGGTAAATGAGCAGCCCAACTATACCACCCGCACCAGTGTCCGGTTTGGGAAGCGTACTTCTGCCGATACGCCGGTGGAGCCACAAATAAGCGATGTCTCCTATGCCAATCAGCTGCCCAAGAGCGCCGGATACGGATACCAGCCCTACCAGACAGATGGTCCTATGTGGGAGAACGATAAGGTGGGCTTCCGCCATTATTTAGACGGACGAAACGCAAAAGATTTGTTCGGCAAGAAGGTTTCTTCTATGTCGCCGGAAACGGTAGGCGTAAACGCTGCCGGTGCCGTGGAAGACAACTATCATGTAATGGAGGATTGGGGCCGTGACATCATGGCTGTTGGCAGTTCAGTAGGTATTGGCGGCATTGCCCTGATGATTGGCGACACCCCCTACCGCCTTGGGGTAACGGTAAGTGACACCATAAATAATGTAGAGAGCACCAACTTTGACATCCTGACGGAAGGCCCGGTGCGCTCGATGATGCAGCTCCGCTACAACAACTGGAAACCAGACGGCACAGACCGCACCTATACAGTAGAAGAGCAACCCACCATCTGGCCTGGTATGTACGCCTACCGCAACACGGCTAAAGTATCCGGCTTGCAGGGCGACGAGACTTTACTCATCGGCATGAATAACCTGGACCCAACAGACTCAGTTGCTGAAATCAACGTGGATGATGAGTGGGTGGTACTGCTGACGCACGACCGCGAAACCTACAACAACGAATGGATGCTGGGCCTCGCGCTCATCTTGCCTAAGGCTGCTTATCAGGGCTATATGGAAGCCCCTGCTTCAGGAAAACTGGCACAGGCTCACTTTGCGAAGATGAAGCCGCAGGAAAATCAGCCCATCACCTATTATGCAGTAGGCGGCTGGGAAGTAAGCGACGCGGCCTTCAAAGACTCCGCCTCCTTCCGCAACTACGTGCAGGACCTCACCCGCCAGTTAGCGGCGGAAGTTGATGTTCAGGTTAAGTAACAAAAGTAATCTCTTACAAGGCAGCTGCACCTTACGGTGTATCATGCTTCTATTTTCCTGAAGTTCATTCTATAGCATACGCAGTTTAGCGTTCTGCCTAAGCTGCCGTAGCAACAGCCTATCCAGCGGCTCACTCACCTATGTTTACATAGCTTTTGCCTGTGCTCTCCAGGCCGAGTGGCCTTGTCTTCCCGCATCGCGCTGGGAGTTTTTCTGCGCCAGGGCGCTGCCGCTACCGCGGCACCTAAAAATCTCCAAAGGCGCTCAACGGGAAGACTGGAAACAGATTCACTTCGTGCTAATGTCTTCTTTATGGAGATAGTTATTGGTTCAAATTGATGTCATGTTTGGATTAAACCACAGAAGCAATGAAGGAGACAAGTTTGCCAGGTGCATATTTGACGAATTTTTGTTTGAGCGTTCAGCGAGTGGGGGTAGGGGCCCTCTATTCAAATTCGTCTTGATTCTTTTGCTTACTTTTCTCATCAAGGAGAAAAGTAAGGCCCCGCCGGCGAGGCGAAAAGTTTCTTAAAAGACTTTGCTATGAAAGTCATAGAGACATTTCCTATGAGACTTAGAGACAACCTCTACCTTCCGCTTCCAAAGCAATAGTACTTCAAGCAGAGATGCTTTAAATTGATAGAATGAGCCGGACAGTACAGGATAGCACTCCCCGAATTTCTTACTACTTTAGGAACAACACTTTAGTAACCAGAATTGTGCGCCGTGCCTGGTTCTGGAAAAGAGAAGAGATTTACCTCAAAAAATATACTGATGAAAGCAGTAGCAAATAACTTAAATGCTGTAGCATACAGCAACAACCATAGTGGTTTCAGTGCTAAGGTCAGGAAAGCACTTCTGACCTTAGCACTGCTGACTGCAGGCCATACCATGCAGGCGCAGACAAACCCTGCCAAAGTCTCGGATGTGACAACGCCGCTGCACGCCATGCAGCCTGACTACCCTACCCCCTATGGAACCACCACAGTGGCAGACGTCACGAAGGTACTGAACCGGGTGCATGCTTACCTCGACGCCGCTACGCCCGCCCGGATAATAGACGAGAAAACAGGAAAGCAGGTAACAGATCTCAAGAAGCTAAACAGCAACTCTAAACTGGAGCAGGGCGACTTCCGGCTCACCAGCTACGAGTGGGGCGTGACCTACGCGGGCATGCTATTAGCTGGTGAAGCAACCGGTGATCCGCGCTTCACCAACTACACCGCACAACGCCTCAGCTTCCTGGCAGACCTGGCTCCCTATTACCGCAACGAGATGAAGAAGAATCCTAAGGTAGAAACGCCGCTCCGGCAGGTGTTGGCGCCGCATGCCCTGGATGACGCAGGTGCGATGTGTGCTGCCATGATCAAGGCCAGCCGCTATGGCGTTACAAAATCGGACCTGCGCCCCCTTATCGACAACTACATCGACTATATCAGCAACAAAGAATTCCGGCTTCCGGACGGTACGCTGGCCCGAAACCGCCCGCTGCCCAACACTATTTGGCTCGACGACCTGTTCATGAGTGTGCCGGCGCTGGCGCAAATGGGGAAACTGACAGGCGAACGCCGCTACTACGACGATGCCGTGAAGCAGGTGGTGCAGTTCTCAGAGCGCATGTTCAACAAAGAGAAAGGACTGTACATGCACGGCTGGGTGCAGGGCATGGAGCCGCATCCGCAGTTTCATTGGGCACGCGCCAACGGCTGGGCCATCATGACACTGGTAGAATTGCTGGAAGTGCTGCCGCAGGACCACCCGGGCTACCCAAAAGTAATGGACCAGTTGCGGGCACATGCCAAAGGCCTCGCTTCTTACCAGGCCGGTGAAGGCTTCTGGCACCAGCTCATCGACCGCAATAACTCTTATCTGGAAACCTCAGCCACCGCCATATACGCCTACTCCATTGCCCGCGCTATTAACAAGGGTTGGGTAGATAAGCAGGCGTATGGCCCAATGGTATTGCTGGCTTGGAATGCAGTGGCTACACAAGTAAACGACAAAGGGCAGGTGGAAGGAACCTGCGTGGGTACCGGCATGGCCTTTGACCCTGCTTTCTATTTTTACCGCCCAATCAATGTGTATGCGGCTCATGGCTATGGACCGGTACTCCTCGCAGGTGCTGAGATTATCAATTTATTGAAAGGCAGCAAATACGAGATAAACGACAGCTCCGTCCAGTTCTCCTCCAGGAATCAATAACAGAACCCGTTACCACATCCCGCATGAGGCAAAGCTTTTATCAGCAAACAAGGCATCAGTTTTTAAGGCAGGCAGTGTTTACCAGCACTGTCTGCTGCTTGCTGTTAGGCTGTAAAGCAACGGACACAACCGAGGCAAAGTCAGGGCTTCAAGCTTCTGCACAGACTGATGCTGGAATGGTGATGGCCGAACCTACTACTCCCAAGCCTGCATCGCTACCCGACTACGCCGCGGCGAATACAGCGCAAGGAATCCTGAAAAAGTTTGACTTTGGCTCCGGTGCGGTGCAGGCAGGTTTTCAACAGGTGCTTCCATCTGATACGTACACTCCAGCACGTGGCTACGGCATCATCAGCAAATCTCCAGTAGAGGCTGTCAACCGGGAAGGAACGGATGCTTTGCGCAGCGACTTTATCTCCAGCAAGGAGCCTTTCTACTTTGCCGTGGACCTGCCGGAAGGAAACTACGAAGTAACCGTGCTGCTGGGCGACCCGCAGGGCAGGTCTACGACTACCGTAAAAGCAGAGTCGCGCCGCCTGATGCTAGAGAAAATAGAAACGCCCGCTGGTAAAGTGGAAGTGCACACGTTTATGGTGAACGTGCGCACTCCCCGCATTAATGCGGAGGAAAACATCCGGCTAAAGCCCCGCGAAGTGAATTACCTGAACTGGGACGATAAATTGACGCTGGAGTTCAACAACACCCGCCCCTGCGTGGCTGCTATCGAAATCAGGCAGGTAAACGATGTGATTAGCATGTATCTGGCAGGAAACTCTACAGTGGTGGACCAGGAATACGAGCCGTGGGCAGCATGGGGACAAATGATTCCCCGCTTCTTCAAACCCGGTGTGGTCGTCACTAACTATGCCGAATCCGGTGAATCACTGAAAGCTTTTGTCGGGGAGAAACGCTTGCAAAAGATACTCAGTGTTATCAAGCCAAACGATTACCTGTTCATTGAGTTTGCCCACAACGACCAAAAGCCGGGAGGCTCTCATGTGGAGCCCTTCACCACCTATAAAGACATGCTGAAGCACTACATCGCTGAAGCGCGTAAGCGGGGCGCGATACCGGTGCTGGTTACCTCCATGCACCGCCGCAACTTCGATGCGCAGGGCAAAATCATCAACACGCTGGGCAATTACCCTGCGGCCGTGCGGCAGACCGCAGAAGAGGAAAAGGTAGCCATGATTGACCTGAACGCCATGAGCAGGGAGTTCTATGAAGCCATGAGTCCTGACAAGTCTAAGAAAGCCTTTGTACACTACCCGGCAGGTACCTTTCCAGGCCAGAAAACAGAACTTAAAGATGACACCCATTTCAGCACTTATGGGGCTTACCAACTAGCCCGGTGCGTGGTGGAAGGCATCAAAAAGAACAACCTCAAACTCGTGGATTACCTACGGGAAGATGTAAAGGCTTTTGACCCTGCCCATCCAGACCCGGTGGAAAACTGGCAGCTCCCGCAGAGCCCGGATGTAACGGTAGTGAAGCCAGACGGCAGTTAAAACATTTATGATGAAAGAAAGTAAAATAGCACTCCTTTTAAGCCTGTTCCTGTTTTTAATTTCGTCGCAGGCAACTGCGCAGCGACAGATGGAATACCTCAACAGGGGAGTAGTAGCCGTGCACACAGGTAGCGATTCTGTGTTTGTTAGCTGGCGCCTACTCGGAACAGACCCGGAGGCAACAGCCTTTAACCTGTACCGGAAAACAGGCAATAAGAAGCCTGTAAAACTGAACAGGAAGCCCCTGACCGAAAGCACGAACTATACTGACACAGGCGTGAACCTCAACCAGGCACCCTCCTATTTTGTGAGGCCGGTACTAAATGGAAAAGAACAAGCTCCTTCTGAGTCCGCAATAGTATGGCGCCAAAACTACCTGACGATTCCATTGCAAACACCTGAAGGCTACTCCTCCAACGATGCCTCTGTAGGCGACCTGAATGGTGACGGACAGTACGAAGTCATTGTGCATATGGTGGGCAGAAGCCGCGATACACCTGCCAAGGGCTTTACCGACGAACCAATCTTTCATGCTTATACCCTCGAAGGAAAACTGCTCTGGAAAATAAACCTGGGCAAAAATATCCGGGAAGGCGCGCACTACACACAGTTCATTGTGATAGACATGGACGGAGACGGCATTGCGGAGTTCGCCTGTAAAACGGCTGATGGCACGATAGACGGCACAGGCAAAGTGATTGGCGACGCCTCCAAAGACTGGCGCAATGCCGACGGTAAAATCCTGCAGGGCCCGGAATACTTCACCGTGTTTGATGGCAGAACCGGTGCCGCGCTGGCCACCGCTGATTACATACCAGGCAGAGGAGATTTGTGCGGCTGGGGCGGTGTGGGAGGCAACAGTGGCAACGACTGCGACGGCAACCGGGTAGACCGTTTCCTGGCTGGAGCCGCCTACCTCGACGGCAAACTGCCCAGTGTGCTGATGGCCCGCGGCTACTACGGCCGTTCGGTTATAGCTGCCTGGGATTACCGTAATGGCAAACTAACTTCCCGCTGGGTGTTTGATTCAGAGAACGGTGAAAACCCTTTCTCCGGACAAGGTAATCATAGCCTGAGTGTGAATGATATAGACAAAGACGGCAAGGACGAAATTGTTTATGGTGCCATGGCAGTAGACCATGATGGCGCTGGTATCTACTCCACCGGTCTCCGCCATGGCGATGCTTTACACGTCAGTCAGTTCGATCCGAATAACCCGGACCAGCTGGCGTGGGGTATTCATGAAAACGAAACAAATGCAACGGGTCTGGGAGTAGCGCTTTACAACGCCCGCACAGGAGAAATTATCTGGGGCGCTGAGGAAGGACAAGACGTAGGCCGCGGCCTGGCTGCTGACATTGACCCACGTAATCCCGGCGCAGAAATGTGGTGGAACGGCGACAAAGGCCTATATAATGTGAAAGGCGAAAGAATCAGCAAAAGCCCTAAAGCAACCAACTTCGCTATCTGGTGGGACGGTGACCTGCTGCGAGAGCTGCTCAACAGCAACTACATCGATAAGTGGGATTACGAAAAGGAGCAACAGGTGCGCTTACTCACAGCAGAAGGCGCCACATCGAATAACGGCACCAAAGCCACGCCCGCCCTAAGTGCAGACCTGTTTGGCGACTGGCGCGAGGAAGTAATATTCAGAACAGAGGACAATCAAAACCTGCGCATCTATACCACCACCATTCCCACCAACCACCGTCTCTACACCCTCATGCATGACCCGCAGTACCGCCTGAGCATCTCCTGGCAGAACGTGGGCTATAACCAGCCGCCGCACACAAGTTTTTACCTCGGGCACGGTATGCAGCAGCCCCCGCGCCCGGATATTGTAGTCCCGGAAAAGACTGATAATAAACAGAAAAGCACGAAGCGTTTGTAGTTATGGCTGTCGCCGGTATCCAACCGGTGACGTACAGTGGGTGCTAGTCTCCAGACTCGCTTGTGTTTACCGGGTCAAACCACCCCTACCCCCAGTGCTTTTAACTTAAGCCCTTTTTTGTCATTTCGAACGCAGTGAGAAATCTGAAATATTGCGGGGTCATGAAATAACCCAGATTTCTCACTGTGTTCGAAATGACAAAATAAAGCTTAAGTTGACGGCATTAACCCCTACCCCTCCGTGTCCAAGTAGGGGAACCGGCTGCTTCATTTGCGTGGGCCTTTTTCCAAAGTAAGGTATTGACTGTTAAATACTTAAATCAACCTGCACGGAGTGAATCAGTTTCCAGTCTTTGGGTTGAGTACCTTGTAAATTTCCGGTGCCGAACGGAGTGAGGCAGCCGTAAGGCAGGAAATATACACAGCGCGATGCCCTTATAGAGGGCCCCTACCCCCAAGACGAGGCCTCTCGGCCTAGAGAGCACAGTGCAATAGAAATGAAACAGTAGGTCTGATGCCGCTGGATAAGCTGAACCCACGCCAGCTTAGACAAACCTTACATGAAACTCCAGCTTCGAAAGTAAGCTTGTGCAGCAATGTCTTTGGTTCTAACTTTTTAAGAGAATTAACTCACAGCCAGAGAATAGATAAAGGCACGAGCTGCAAGCTCGCGCCAGCGGGGCCAGCGGGATTACTTCCATTCCACTCCTACAACCCCTTCGGATGCAGCGGCACCATCATGATATCGCTATCGGTCAGCATACTGGAGTTGAACAGCACCCATTTCCCATCCGGACTGATGGATTGATGCGCATGAGCCTGGCTGGAGAAAGGGCTTTTGGTGTTGGGGCGGTGGCCGGTTGTGAGTAATGTGGCGTCGCCTGATTCTATATTCAGGCGATAGATGTTGCCGTCAAAAGAATCTCCAACAGCCCATTTTAAATCCTTTGTTCCGGCCGAGTGCCAGTACCCGCCAAGCTCCTTCGCCTGTCCGAGTAGTTTGGCTTCGTTGGTGCGGATGTTTAACAGCATGATGCCTGTTGGGTTCTTCCGAAGCCGGTCAATATGGCCCATCAGGTTGAAAAGAACATGATCGGGACCGGCAAAGACTTCGTGCGTCACCCACTCATCCGGCTTTTCATTGTAGACAGGACGGTTTGTCACTTTCCCTTTTTTATCTACACTTAATACCCACATCCGCTGCGGGGCATCGCCACCGGTTTCCCAGCAGTACATCATTTCACCTGACACAAAAGGGTTCGCCTGGAAATGGCCTGTCCTGAAAGGCACTTCTGCCAGTTTGGTGGTTTTGTTGCTGTCAAAGTCCACGCTGTAAATAGCAGAGTGGTCGTTATCCGCCCTTGTCGAGAAGAAGATTCGTTTATCGTTCATATCCAGGCAGGTCCCTCCTGGCTGAAGGTCTGCAGGAATGGTGGCCACTACTTTTTCATAGCTGGCAGGTTCCTTTACCTTTCCCCGTTCACTGTCAGCGAGCAAACCGGCGAGGTTCACTTCAACAACCTGATTGTCCCGAATCCGGAAGGCGACATTTCTTTTATGTCCTAAAAGAAGGTCGCCCCGGTTGTTACCCGTCGTCACCTGCACAATCTCGTGGTTGTCCATGGAGATAGCGTAGTACTGCCGGACTCTCTGTGGTGTTTTGTCGCTGGCAAACGTGACGTTGCCACCTGCCGACGTATTGCGGTTTGAACTGAAAACAATGTATTTTCCATCAGCTGTCCAGTTGGGATGGTCCTGGTAAATTTTCGAGCTGCTGTGCCGCGATGTGGTAAGGGCCGTAATCGGAACACCAGTTACAGGATCCGTAATGGTCAGGCTTTCTGAGGGAAAACGCTGCCCAAAGATATCGGTGCCTGCCATGTCGAAGGTCTTGTCTACATGCGCCCTGTCGGAGTAATCGATACCCTCCACCGTTTGGGCGTAGCTAGCCGGAATAAGACACAGGGTACAAATACCAGTCAATAATACTCGGGCACCAACCTGCGACGGCGCATCTAGTATCTTCCGCTTCCATCTATTTAACTTATTACAGCTCGTTTGCATGATTTAATAGTTATGGTTTAAAACCGCCCATTAATTAATTCCCTTCCGCCACTCACCCGTTTCTATATCACGGTATTTTAAATGAGCCGGCGGGTCCACGTACTTCGGCAGGCCCAGCATGGCTACGCCTGCTCTCATGACAGGTCCCTCACCCATCGGTGTGTTCACGTCGGTGGGGCGCTTATAGTAAAAGGTCAGGGATGGCATGATGCCGGTGCCGGTGCATACATCTGTCACATTACCCTCTGTGCCAATTTTTCTTAAAATTCCACTCCAGCCCTGCTCCGCCACATAGCCATAGTCAACAGGCAGCCAACCATTTTTCACTCCTGTCGCCATGCCAAACACATACATGGCTGTTGCTGAAACTTCTTCGTAGGAATCTATTTTATCTATCAGGTTATGCCACAAGCCTGATTCACTTTGGTAGCGGGCAATCCCATCGGCCTGCCGTCTGAATATTTGCAGCAGCTCACTTCGTTTTGGGTGATTTTGAGGAAGTGCCGCGAGTAGATCGGCCTGTGCCATAAACATCCAGCCATTGGCTCTTGCCCAATATGCCACACCATGCTCCTCTGTGTCGGAGTGGTAGCAGTGGTAGTATATGCCTTTGTCGGCGTCCCAGAGGTAGTTTGAAAACTGTATCACCTGCTGCGCCGCGTCGTCAAAATACTTTTGCTCACCGGTAAGCTTCCCCATCCGGGACAGAAACGACACACTCATAAACAAGTCATCCGCCCAGATGGTCATTTCGTGTGGCCACAGGCGGGCTATTGTGCCGTCTGGCAGGCGAGGCTCCTGCTCCATGATGTGTTTCGCCACGGCATCAATGTATTTTTTATACTCCTTGTTCTTCTTTGGCTGCTGCTGGTATACTTCTATCAAACTGGCTCCCATGGGACCGTTATCATCGAGCCGGACACCTCTGAAATACATGTACCAACTCACATCCCTTACTCTGTTTAAGCCATTTTCCTGCTTCAGTGCTTCGTTGTACAGCTTCTCAAAGTAGGGCAGGTTTCCCTGATTAAAGACAAAATCAAAATTCCTGTAAACGAAATTTTTATACTGCTCCTGATTCAGCTGCTCTGCCAATTCCAACATGGCAATATTGAGCACTCCATTGGTATAGTGCCAGTCGTTATACTGGCTTTCCACTTTCACGCGTGCAGTGGCAGGTAGCTTCTTTGTGGAGGTATAGGTCTGTTTCGTTTCCGGGTTAATAAACCTGTACGTTGTGCTGGCCAGGATTCTGTCCGCCATTCTGCGGAGGGTAGCCGCTGTCTGTGCCTGATCCTGCGCCAGGAGCGAAACCGGCAAGAAAAAGAGTAAAAAAGCTAGTTTATTGATTTTCATTTGATACTGAATGAGTATGGTATGCAGTTTTAGTTAATAGAAACGTAATATAAACCCTCTTTTCGACAGGACTATCCTGTGGTATAGGGTGCCTGCAATATTGGTTACCTGAGGCTCCGTAGAGCTGGGAAAACGCCTCTTCCGTTCCTTCGCCTTTCCCCGTGCAGGATAGAGCAGGATAGAAATCCGGGTGTTAGTCCCTACATTTAAAAGAGACAGAAGAACCTGCTTTTAGCAACTACTAAAAACTAAAACAGGAACAAAACAGATTACACGCCTTACCTTATGAGATATAAAAGCTTTATCGCCTTATCCCTACTATTAGCATTTTCTTTCGCCCTTTTCAGCTTCCATTTAAAACGAACAAAAGATGAACTGCCAGAACTGGCATGGCTGAAAGAAGTGGGCGCTAAGAAGATGCCAACTAAAAAGAAACTGTATGAGGTAACGAAATACGGCGCTGTAAACGACGGGAAGACGCTTAACACAAAGGCCATTCAGGCAGCCATTGATGCCTGTGCAGCCAAAGGGGGCGGCATTGTCACCTTCAAGCCCGGCAATTACCTCACCGGCTCCATCTATTTGAAGAAAGGGGTGCACCTGCGGATAGACGAAGGCGTACAGATTTTAGGAAGCCAGAACCTGGCGGATTACCCGGAAATAGATACCCGTGTGGCAGGCATTGAAATGAAATGGCCTTCCGCTCTTATCAACGTGCTGGACCAGGAGAATGTGGCTATCACGGGTAAAGGTATTGTGCATGCCCAGGGAAAACCCTTTTGGGACCTTTACTGGAACATGCGCAAAGAGTATGAGCCAAAGGGACTTCGCTGGATTGTAGATTATGATGCCAAGCGCCCGCGCACGCTGCTGGTTTCAGAGTCGTCTGACGTCACCATTAAAGACATTACCATGAAGCAAGCCGGCTTCTGGACGATTCATATCCTGTACTCTGACCATATTACGGTAGACGGCGTGGTGATACAGAATAACATCGACGGCCACGGCCCCAGCACTGATGGCATCGACATTGACTCTTCTTCTTACATACTCGTGCAGAACAGCGACATCGACTGCAACGACGACAATTTCTGCCTGAAAGCAGGCCGCGACTGGGATGGCCTGCGGGTGAACCGCCCTACAGAATATGTGCTGATACGCGACTGCATTTCACGCGCCGGTGGCGGGCTTATCACCTTTGGCAGCGAAACTTCGGGCGGTATCCGGCATGTGCTGGCGCACAACCTGAAAGCCAAAGGAACCGGTGTGGGCATCCGTTTTAAATCGGCCACTACGAGAGGCGGCACAGTAGAAAACATTTACATGCAGGACATTGAGATGAATGGCGTCGGTGTTCCCATTGAAGTGTCAATGAATTGGAACCCGAGCTACAGCTACTCCACTTTACCGGAAGGCTATTCTTATGAAAGCATACCGCAGCACTGGAAAACGATGCTGCAGAAGGTGGAGCCGGAAGAACGGGGTATTCCAAAGTTCAAAGACGTGTATATCTCCGACATCAGGGTAAAAGATGCTAAAAAGGCTCTTTCTGCTGCTGGTATTCCGCAGTCTTCCGTAGAGAATTTCCACCTGAATGGTATCGAAATAGAAGCTGCCACCGCAGGAGAAATAGCTTATGCCAAAGACTGGACATTTGATGATGTGGACATCGACACGAAAGATGACAGCAAGATAGAAATCAAGAACAGCACGAGCGTTAACTTTTGATCCTTATGCTGCTGAACCTCCTATGTATAATATAATCCGATTCGTTATACCACAGGTACGGCAAGTACCTGTGGTATTTGCTTTCTGCTTGTTAGCTTTCATGGCACATCTTCCGTTGCAGCAGGTACAGGCACAAGCTGTTCCGGCTGGCGCAGTTCTCCCTGCCATCGATTTTTCGCATGCAGGCTATGGAGGCGGAGGTGTTCCTTTGCCTGATGTGCCAGCAGTACTTACAGTGCGGCCAGGTGGTAGCGACGACACCCGCTTATTGCAGGCTGCGCTGGATCATATCGAAGGCTTACCTGTACAAGCGAATGGCTACAGAGGAGCATTACAGCTGGCAGAAGGAAAATTTCTTGTTTCTGGTCAACTCCGCTTAAGTGCAGAAGGCGTGGTCTTACGCGGAAGTGGAAACAGGAAAACAGCCATCGTGGCCACTGGAAAAGGTAGGCGCACCCTGATTGAAGCGGGAAGCAGCGAAGTTCCTGAATCGGGTACTCCTATTCAGGTTACTGATAACATCGTGCCGGCGGGAAGTTATACGCTAAGCCTACAGGCTGTACAAGGATTACGCGTTGGTGACCGCATCACGATTACCCGCCCCAGCACGAAAGAATGGATAACTGATTTGGGCATGGACACCCTAAAAGGTGTGTTCCCGGATTTACGTTTTCACTGGGTACCAGGCTCCAGAAACCTGGTGTGGGACCGCACGATTACGGCTATTAATCCGTCTACAAAACAAATTATAATCGATGCCCCCATCACCACAGCACTGGAACAGAAATACGGATCAGGTGCTGTAGCAAAAGTCATATCAAATCAACCGCTGCAGCATATAGGACTGGAGAACCTGGTGCTGGAGAGTGAGTTTGATAAAGCAAATACTAAAGACGAAGAGCACGCCTGGTTTGCTATCGCCCTGGATAATGTGCAGGATGCATGGGTTAAGGGTGTTACTGCGCGGCATTTTGTTTCCTCAGCAGTACGGGTTGGTTCAAGAGCGCGCAGGGTAACGGTGCTGGACTGCCGCAGTGAGCAGCCCGTATCGGAAGTTGGAGGCTACCGCAGGCATAGCTTTCTTGTAGAAGGGCAGCAGGTGCTTGTGCAAAGGTGTACTGCTGATGCAGGCGTGAATGACTTTGCCATTGGTTTTCTTGCTGCCGGCCCTAACGTTTTCCTGAACTGCACCGCCCCCAACGCACTTGGCCCCAGCGGCTCCTACGAAAGTTGGGCATCCGGTGTACTGTATGAGGATGTGCACATAGATGGCGCTGCCCTCAGGCTCACTTATGATATGGATCGCGCACAGGCAGGCGGCTGGACAGCAGCCAACAGTGTTATCTGGAACTGCAAAGCAACCAAAATCATCGCGAAAGGGCCTCCACAGGCACCCGTAGTAGTCGTTACCTCTCCCGAACCGCTCTACACCAGGCAGCTCACAAAAAGACTGGGTAAGCAGGCGCTGGCGGCTCTAAGCACTTCATCTTCCAGAGCTACCGGAAACACAGCAGCGGCTATAAAAGAGTTTACGCTACAGGACGTCCCTTCTGCTCCAGTTGAAACTTCACAGGAAAATCCACCGCTTCGAATCATTAACGGGCGATTCGTAATCGGAGATAAAGTAGTTTGGGGAGGTGCCGTGAACGATGCCTGGTGGCTGGGGCAGACTTCGCCCGGAAATGCCCTGGATGCCGGTGTCAGCATTACGCGCTTTGTTCCGGGGCGCACTGGTCCGGGGCTGACGGAAGACCTGCCAGCACTGGCTGCCAGGGTAGCGGCACAGGGCACACCCTTTTACCAGAGCGGTCCCGCCATCTGGTACGACCGCCGCCGTGACGACCACTCTATAGTTGAGCGGCCTGATGCCAATGTGTGGGCGGCCTTTTACGAACTTCCCTGGGCACGCAGCGGAAAAGGCAAAGCCTGGGACGGGCTGAGTCGCTACGACGTGTCCACGTACAACCCCTGGTACTTCGAGCGTGTCCGTGAATTTGCCCGCCTCTGCGATCAGCAGGGCCTGGTACTGTACCACCACCTGTATAACAACCACAACCTCCTCGAAACCGCCTCCCACTGGATTGACTTTCCCTGGCGCCCCGCCAACAACATCAATGAAACAGGCTTACCGGAACCTCCCCCGCTGGAGACCCGCGACCGCGTGCACGTAGCCAACCAGTTCTATGATGCCACCAACCCAAAGCTACGCGAACTGCACCGGGCTTATATCTTCCATGTGCTGGACCAGCTGGGAAAATTCGACAACATTATCTTCGGCTTGAGTTTCCAGTATTCAGGGCCGTTTGAGTTTCAGAAGTTTTTTCAGCAGACAGTAGCGGAGTGGGAGCAAAAAAACAACCGCACCGTACGGCTCGTGCTGGATACCAGCAAAAACGTAACGGATGCCATTCTCGCAGATCCGGAGCTGGCCAAACAGGTGGCTGTCATCGACATGCGCTACTGGCACTACCTGCCTGATGGCACTTTATGGGCACCGCAGGGAGGTCAGAACCTTGCCTTCCGGGAAATGCACCCAAAGGAGTTTGGTGACCCTACCACACCAGAGCAGGCCTACCGGCAGGTACGGGAATACCATAGCAAATACCCTGATAAAGCGATTGTGGCTTGGCATAGCGGTGCAGGACCTGTCCCGGCGCTGATGGCTGGCGGTGCCCAGGTGCTCATGCGGAATCCCACTGCCGGACACGGACAGGGAAGAACAGTAGACCGGCACCCGCTGGACACTTTCGTACAGCAGCACTTAGCAGAGAAACTCATGCATATGCAGCCGCAGGATGGCGTCCTTGCCAACGGACATAAGAACTGGGTGTTGGCTGATGAAGCACGCAGCACTATTCTTCTTTCTTCTCTTTCAGGACAGAACATGAAGCTACTGCAAAAGCTGCCGAAGAAGACTTTTACAGGTATCTGGTTTAACCCGCAAACTGGGGAGACACGTTTGGCTGAACTACCTAAATCATTTAAGAGAGGCACTTCAATGCAGAAGCCCAGTCAGGAGCACTGGCTTTTACTGCTGAAGACTGAGAAGGAGTTGTAGATTGCTTTTACCTGCTTCCCTCTTGTAAAGCTATTAGAATACCAAATCTCATCAAGTCTATTCCATGATGCCAATGTTATCTCTGATGTCCTGAGTCAAACCACCCCTCCCCCTCCTGGGGGTGCAGGGGCCCCCTTTAGAGTTCAAGGATGGGAGTCCGCTTCTTCTGGTCGCCCAAGTCCTTTCCTGTTGTTAACGCTTTACTGATGTAATCTATCAGTACGGAGTGAATGTGTTTCCAGTCTTTGGGTTGAGCGCCTTGTAAATTTCCGGTGCCACGCCAGTGGCAGCCGAAAGGCAGGAAATATACACAGCGCGATGCCCGAAGACGAGGCCTCTCGGCCTGGAGAGCACAGGAAGATAAGATGAAAAAGGCTGTGAATGAGTCGCTGGATAAGCTGTTGCTACGGAAGCTTAGGTAAGCTCATACTATAAAAGAAACTTTAGGATAATGAGTGTAATATCTTATCAACTGAACACTGCGTAAAGAAGACATTCAATATTTTGCATACAGCTTGAACCCACCCCTAACCCCTCCGGGGAGGGGAATCTATCTGTAGATACTTTAATAATGATGCATACGAACCAATTAATGGAGGCATGACGCATCAAACACAAAACCCTGAAAAAAGAAAAAGCCTGTGACTCTAGGATGGTCCAGGCTCTTTCTAAGCAATGTATGAAGAATTATTTTTTAATCAGCTTGTACTGCTGCCGTTTTCCATTTGATTGAATGTTGATGATGTAGAAACCAGCTTTCAGCGTATTTCCGGTTCGGGCTGAATGCTCTGCCTTATTCTGCTCTACTTTTCTGCCTAACTGGTCATAAATCACATATTCAAACGCTCCTTCTAACTCAATTACAAAGTCGCCTGAGGATGGATTAGGGTAAACGACTGCTGAAAAAGTTTGCTCCGTTCCCTGCTGTGCACTTGAAACGGTAGCCGCGCTCAGGCTTACCGGCATCAGGCTGAATTGCTGATGCGTACCACCGCCAAAGCTCCACTGTTTTACATTAGCGCCACTGGCCATCGAAGCTGCCTCTACTGTAACAGATTGGCCGCTGTGCTTGTTTACAATGTTGTAGTAGCCATTGCTCAGCCTGATGAGTTCCCACTGCTGATTCGCTTTGCCTTCATAAGTCCACTGCAGAATGTTAGCACCTTCCGCAGTAGCCGACTGCGCCCTTACACCTATGGCCTGCCCGCAGTTTACGCTGGTAATACTGTAGTAGCCTTCACCCACACTGCTTAGCATCCATTGCTGGTTATCTGTTGCACCGGACGTGCGCTGTACCAGGTTTCCATTCCCATTCTTCGCGCAGGACTTATTTAAATCCAGGGCCATGGCGCTGTGCAAAGCGGAGATGGTGTAGATGCCATCAAGCGGCACCGGTGTGGCCTCGGCTCCATTGGAATTTGTGACACCGGTGGCATCTGTAATTTTAATCCAGTACCAGTAGGTCACATTGTTTTCAACTGAGTTATCGGTGTACGTTCTGGCATCAGCATGCAGCGACTCAATTCTGACTCTGCCGGACGGATTGGAATCGGTATCGCGGAAAACTTCAAGTGCTCGGATATCTTCTATGTTCTCAACTGTCCAGCTAAGGTCCACGAACCTGTCTCCTCCTGTGGCAGTGAGTACAACCTCTTTTGGCGGTGGCGGCGGTGTGGTGCCTTCAGGTGTTGCCTGTGCGGCGTTGGAACCATGGGCTTTTCCATCTACGTCGATTACCTTTAACCAGTACCAGTAAGGCGTGCCGTTGGTCACGGTGGGGTCAGTGAAGGTGGTTGCGTCTGCTCCTACGATGCCTACCCGGCCCCGGCCACTTGGGTTAGAGTCCGTATCACGGAAAATCTCTATGTGGCGGATATTCACGTTTTCGATGCTCCAGTTCAGGTCAACCTTTCCGTCGCCGGCAGTGGCAGCAAGTTCCACGATGGCAGGTGGCGGCGGTAAGGTTACGCCTTCCGGTGTAGCACTTGCAGCGGCAGAGTTTACGATGACGCCATTGGCATCATACCCCTTAATCCAATAGTAATAGGTGGTGCCGTTTGTCAGGCCTTCGTCAATATGAGATTTTACGGTTCCGCTTAAAGAGGCAACTCGTACGCGGCCGGACGGATTTGGATCTATATCGCGGTATACCTCCAGCCGGCTTATCTCATAATTGATGGTGGACCACCCCAAGTAGGCCTTTGCATCGCCGCCACGAGCGGTCAGGTAGATAGCGGGTGATGCTGTTCCAGGTTCCACCATCGCAATAGCGGGAGTTGGAGGAGTAGCCATGCCTTCGCCTACATAAAAACTGGTGTGCGGTGGCTGGTTGTAACCCACATTCTGCCAGGCAATCGCTGCACGGTACTGTGTGTCGTGCATAAAGGTATAAAACCTGTGCGTGGTAGGAATGGTAGTGGTAAAAATCAGCAGTTCGCTGTTGTTACTGTGCCGGTAAATCACCTCCTCGCGCCAGTCGCCCAGGATGTCGGCGCTCAGACCAGGGTTGGCTTTGGTGCCATTGTTTCTTTCAGCACCAAAGTTATGAGCTGAAAGCAATCTATCCTGTGTGCCGCTGGTGTGGTTCCACTTGTCTATCATGGTACCATCCAGGAGTTCGCGCTGTAAATCTCCATCCCACCAATTGCCAAAATTCATACTGGCAGGCTTGGTGGCAGAAATTTCCTGGCCTTGTGCATTATAGAGCACTCCTCTTGCTCCCCAGGCTTCGTAGCCTTTGTGGCGGGGATCAATATCGGCGGTCATGGCACGGCCAACGTCGCCGGTGGTGGGCACACCCCAAAGCTTTTCGCCGGTGCCGGCATCCCGCATCCAGAGGCCATTCCCTTCATATTGTGCCTGTGATTCATGTGCTGTCCAAGATTCCAAACCCGGACGACTCGGGTCCAAATCGCCTACGTGCTGGGCATCGCCATGCCCCAGGCCAGTTGTATAGAGACCGGTGCCGTCATCGTCAACGGCCATGGAGCCAAATACTACCTCATCTTTGCCATCGCCATCTACGTCGTTGATGCTGAGGCTGTGGTTACCCTGACCGGCATAGGCTCCGTTTCCCTCTGTGTTTGTATCAAACACCCAGCGCTGGGTCAGTTGTCCTCCACGCCAGTCCCAGGCTGCCATTACGGTGCGGGTGTAATAGCCGCGTGTGAACAGCAGGCTGGGCTTCTGCCCGTCAAAATAACCTACACCTGCCAGGAAGCGGTCTACGCGATTACCGTAATCATCGCCCCAACTGGCTACATTGCCACGGGCAGGCACATAGTCCGTGGTTGCCATGGCAGCACCTGTCTGGCCATTGAAAACAGTAAGGTATTCCGGACCATGCAGGATGTATCCGCCAGTGTTACGATAGTCTACAGCAGGGTTTCCGATAACGGTGCCCGCTCCATCTACTGTGCCGTCGGCAGTTTTGCAGGCCAGTTCGGCTTTGCCATCGCTGTCCAGGTCATACACGATAAATTGGGTATAATGGGCGCCGGCACGAATGTTATGGCCCAGGTCAATACGCCAAAGGCGTGTGCCATTCATTTTATAGGCATCCAGGTAAACATTGCCGGTAAAGCCGGCCTGGGAGTTATCCCTGGCGTTAGAAGGATCCCATTTCACGATGATTTCATACTCGCCATCGCCATCCAAATCACCCACACTACAGTCGCCGGGGCTGTAAGTATAGTTTACACCATCGGGAGTGGTGCCGCCTGCAGGCCGCTGCAGGGGCAGGCGCTTAAAGGGCTCTGTCCAGACGGTAGCCGGTGCAGATGCAGTTTGCTCCTGCCCATCAATGACAGGGCGTACGGTATACACCTCGTCGGCGCTGGTATCATCCGTGTAGTTTGTAACAGTAAGCGGTGCATCGTTTAGTTTTGCGTCGCCACGGTAGAGGTTAAATGCAATGTTGTCGGGGTCTGTACCCAGCATGCGCCAGCTCACAAAAACCTGGCTGCTACTGGTCCTGACAGCGACGACGCCCCGTCCGAGTTTTTCTACCTGGCGCTGGGCAAACACTGCTGTGAAGGCAAAGAGCAGCAGCAGCAGCAAGCCTGTTTTTCTGTTCAGAAACAAAGGAAGGAGCCTCCTCTGCTTGCTCCTGTGCTGTTCAGGATGTTTTGCTTTTCTTTCCGGAGAAAGGTTGGTGACTGGTAGAAGTATCTCTGTTTTCATGCATGGAATTTTAAAGGTTAAAAATCAAAATCTACTGTATATCCTCTGAGCTTTTCGCTCTTATCCATCTCATGAAAGGCTTGTCAAACAGCAATATTGCCTGCGTTTGATTAGAACAAAAAACCTGCTCCTCTACCTATTAATTCTTAGAAGCCCCACTTATTTAAAAAGCGACTGCGCCTCTGTAGCTGCGTTACATTTATGTACTTTCCATGGACTGTTAAATCCTCTCTCTCATTACCTTCTCCTGAACTTCATGTAAATCAACTGTATACAATTTATTCATTTAATCACCTTCAAGTATCCTGTAGTATCCTGTATAGTACAATTAATTTGCTCCCTGCTTTCTACACACGCATAGTCCACTAAATAATATCCTATTTAATATTAATTTATTAATTTAAGGTAGCATTAAACAAAAGAAGAGCACCTTTAAGGGTGCTCTTCTTTTGTCTCCTTTAATTTCTTAACTAGCAGCTTCAGCTATAACGATGTTACTCCATCAACAAAAAGTGCTGAAGTATCGCCTCATCAAGAAAATTAGAACCAGCTTAACATCAGACAGTACGCTTCTCCTTCTTACAACTACCTGTTTAGCTCCAGGCTAGCTAAGACAAAGGGGCCAGTTCCTTTCGGGTCATTAGTCCGGATAAGTTCATTTACATAGTACTCATAAGAGCCGTCCCGATAAGGCGTGCCTCCCAGACCTGCCACGGCACATACTTTGTGCAGCAGCACTTCCCCATCAGGCTTCACTTCTATCAAGTTATCCGTGATACCCTTGAACCCCTTCTCCGCTACTTTCCTATATTGCTTGTCCAGGTAGCCTTTGTTTGCTCCTTTGGCAAGGGCATACACAAACATGCTGGACGCCGATGCCTCCAGGTAGTTTCCTTCCCGTGTCCCCTGGTCCACGACCTGGTACCACAGCCCTGTCTTAGCATCCTGGTACTTTTGCAGGGCTGGTGCCAGGCGCTGCAGTATGCTGATTACGTCATTCCGCTTCGGGTGGTCCTCCGGAAGATAATCGAGCACATCTACGATGGCCATGGCATACCACCCCATCGCGCGGCCCCAGAAATGAGGAGAGGTTCCTGTCTTTGGGTTTGCCCAAGGCTGCATGCGGCTCTCGTCCCAGCCATGGTAGAGCAAGCCTGTCTGCGGGTCTCTGGTGTGCTTTTCCAGCAAAAGCAACTGTGCCGCTACATCGTCGAAAAGTGCTTTGTCGCCAAAGGTTTTGCCGTACTGCGCCAGGAAAGGGGAACCCATGTATGCACCATCCAGCCACATTTGCCAGGGGTAACGCAGCTTATGCCAGAAGCCGCCATCGGTGGTGCGGGGCTGCCACTTCATTTGATTGCGCAGCGTCTCCAGGGCTACTCTGTACCTTTCATCTTTTGTCTCCTCATACAGTTTGAACAGAATCTTTCCTGAGTTCAGCATGTCGATGTTGAAGGAAGCGGCATCGTAGGTTTTGATGTTGCCTTTTTCATCAATCATCACATCCGCATAAGCCTTAATGTAGTCCAGGTACTGCTGCTTCGGGTTCTGCTTATTCATTTTCTCAAAGCCAAGCAGCACAAGCCCCTGCGGATAGCTCCAAACAGGTTCCTCGTTGAACTCTATCATCCAAGGCTCAGGATTGTTCTTCATGATGGACAGCGCCATCCGTTCCGACCATTTGGCTTTAGCCGGTATTTTGCCGGGTACAGACTGTGCCTGCGCTGCTGTGCTACTGAAGAGCACTGCCAGAAGCAACAGTAGAATATTCTTTGTGCTGGTGTTTTTTCTTCTCACTTTCATACTGCTTTTGCTTTATTAATGGCCCCTTCTAAGATGAAACAAAACATGCAAATTTCATGGAATTGCCAGCTCAGGATATTAAGGCATCTGGTGAAGCCCCTCCCATCTCACTTTCCATTTCCCGTTGTCCGGGAAACCAGGTGTTGGTATGTCTGGGGCACCGTCCCAGCCAGCAGCCATCATGGCCACAGCTGTGAGCAGGCCACCGTTGCCCGGCAGGTAAATGCGCAGGCGCTCGTCCTGGTAGTTGTGTCCATTGGGGAGGTACGTATTCTTCTGCACGTCCATGAATAGCGCATCCACGGCTTTTTCAGGCATACCTAAGCGGGCAGCGCTCATAGCCATCATCGGGTAGTCCCAGCCCCAGGTGGTGTCCCACTGCCAGTTATTTAATATTTCGTTGTAAGTGTTTTTCATGATGGCCGTGTCCACCTTCGGGCTGTTCGGCAGGAAACCGTACGCGCCCACTACCACCGGATGATCCCGGCGATAAAAGTCATCGGTGTAGGCCTGCGGGTGTGTGGCACTTGGCAGGTATAAGCCGTCTTTTACAGCCAAAGGAGCCAGTTTGTCTATCACAGCCTGCCATTTCTCATCCGCAGGCAAACCCAGCCGTCTGCGCCACTCCTGCGCCACCGACAGGCCATAGTGCCAGTAGGCCAGCTCGAAAGGCGGATCATTGGTTTCATGGGCAGGGAATAATTCCTGTGCCGGAATCAGCGGCGCCGCCAGGTGATACCGCTCGTCCTGCTCGTTATAGGTCGGGAACGACGCCATAAACTCTGCTGTCTCAAATACCAGGTCCTTATACTTTTCGAGTGTCTCAGTATCCGGGTGCTGCCGGTAAACCAGTTCGGAGAAGTAAATGATGTGCGGTTGCTGCCAGATAAGGTAGGGGCCGATGCTGGACGGGCTCTCGTTCCCGTTCGGGTCCGTCATCTTCTGCCATCTCACACCCTCATAGCCCTGCCATTCAGCAGTGGCCCGGGCTTTTGGCATCACCTTCTTATACCAGGGCAGGCTCTTTTCGAGCAGAGGCAGGCGGTCCCACAGCGCAAAGTGCACGCCGTGCCACCAGTGCATCTCGAGGTGCGGCTTGCCGTACCAGCTGTTCATGGTGAGGCCTGTTTCCTGCGGCGGCAGGTCTCCGGTACATTGTATCTTGGTGAGGTACTGGGACAAAACAACCCGCCGCTCCAGCTCATGTGCCCGCGGGTCTGTGGATCCGGAGAAATCTACCGCCCCTCCTTCTGTCCAGAACCTTTTCCACTGTGCTTCGCTGCTTTCCTGGGCCGCTTTGTAAGCTGGAATATCCTGCTGCTGGTTCTGGCTAAACAACACACTGAATTCTACCGTCTCCTCGTCCGCAGCAGGTACCAGTTCAAAATGATGCTTTGCTTTTCCCTGGAACAGACCTTTTTCAGACCAGCGTACATCTGTATAATAAGTGGTGGAATCCAGCTGCCGTTTCAGTTGTACCTGGTTGGCACCTGCTTCGGAGCGGGCCAGCATGGTGGTGTGCTTATCCTGATCTTCCCAGTTATAGCCCGGGCAGACATGACAGGTGGCACCATAAGGAAACTTGAATGATACTTTCAGCCTGTTTTGGGTGATGAGCGGCGAGGTGACACGGGCGGCAAACCCGTCTTTTTCCTGGTGCCCGTACAGTTCAACCTTTACAGGAACACCCTCTACTTCATAAGTGCTCTCTATCTTTCCTGTCCATAGGTTCAGGGTCTGGTTGATACGCTGTAGTTCCTGGATAGGCACCTGATCCCCGTTTTCTTTCAGCAGCACCAGCCCCACGACACCCAGGTGCAGCCTGTGCGGATTTGTTCTCAGCCAGTTCATGGCATCCACCTTGCGTCCGCTTCCTTTGTGCTGCACCGGAAACGGAATGACTTTGCCGTTGGCAGCCGTATCGTACTGAGCTACATCTGCCAAGGTATAGTTCTGGTCGGTGGGGGTTACGTGCCAGCCCCACTGCGACTGCGTGCCCAGCGACACCCCATTTTCGTAATACTCCGGGTAACTCTGCAGCCCCGTCACGTCCACGGTATAGGCAAAGTCTCCGTTGCCCACCGACAGAGAGGCCAGTGTATCCGGTGCAGTTAAAGTCACGCTATGGCGGCTGACCAGGGCATGCCGGTCTATCTTTTCGGTTACGTTGCCCGTTGTGCTATCAGAAGCGCTGCAGCCCAGCAGGAACGCCAACGAGAAGGCCGCGGCTAATTTCCCGATTTCATACAAAAAAAGTCTTAGGGAGTTTTTATTCATTTGATTGTGCCACCTAAAAAATCCAGTTACAGTGCTGGCTTTGTGCCAGTAAGACTAACAAGAGCAATCCCGATTCTTCGGATTGCTCTTGTCGTCATAAGTAATCAATTATAAATTAATTTTCGCATTAAAAGCCCGGATTCTGAGCATATTCTCCTTCATTCAGGAGCAAAGCACGTGAAGGGATTGGTCTCAGCACCTTGAATGCTCCGCCTACACCCTGGAAAGGATCAACTCCTGCGTTGTACCAGTTTCTGATGTCCCTGTTATACAATCTGGTTCTTTCCATCAATGTGTTGGTGCGCTTCAGGTCGAACCACCTGTGGTATTCTCCAGCCAATTCCCTCGCCCGCTCATCCAGAATAAAATCAAGATCTACATCAGCAGCTGAGATAAGGAAATCGTCTTCTTCACCTGGCTTGGCCGCTCTTTCTCTTACCTCGTTTATTCTGGCAGCGGCAGTAGCAAGGTCGCCCAGCTGTAAATAAGCCTCCGCAGCAATCAAGTACGTTTCGCCCAAACGAGCCAGGTAAATATCACGTGTACTGGTCGGGTTTCCGAATACAGCCTTCGGATCATCAAACTTCTTGATGGCCGGTGTGGCATTGTCCAGGGCTGTAGAGTTAGAGGCTTCCCACGCCTCTGAATAAGGGATTACCTGTGTATTGGTACGACGTGTAGGGTTTACTGCCCGCCAGGCTGCTATATCTTCAGCACTGGATGCCCACTTTGGTGCATAATAAAAGCGCACGTTCAGGTTGTCTCTCTCATTCCTCTTGTCATAGTAATCATAATAGCGCTGATAGTACTCCAGCATAAAAGTGGCGTCAAACCGGGCATCATCCTGCGAAAACACATCGAACAGGTACATAGTAGGTACCAGCCGATACGCCCGCTGCGGGTAACCCTGTACAGCACCCTGCCCGCCCATATAAGGCCCGAACCAGTAGTTCTGGTTGTTCCCGGTGTTCTGTGGGTTCAACACAGAACCGGGATCATATTGAATGGAGAAGAGGATTTCCGCATTGCGCTCGTTGCCGGGGTAAAAAAGCTCCTCGAACGGAATCGTCAAAGGCTGGCCGGCAATAGCAGCATCAGCCAAAGCAGCAGCCTGCTCAAAGTCCTGCCGGGTGCCGAACGACTCATAACCACGGGTAAGGTGTACTTTAGCCAGGTAATGCTGAATGGCTCTCTTCGTTACACGGCCGAACTCATTTGTTGACTCCGGCACCAAACCCAGCGCCTCATTCATTTCGTTGATAATGAAGGTGTACACCTCCTCGGCTGAATTACGATTAAACCTCTCCTGCGGCGCAGTAAAGCGGTCCGTTACGATGGCAACGCCACCAAAATTCTGCACCAGAAGAAAGTAATAGTAGGATCTCAGGAACTTCACCTCTCCCCTACGCGACAGTAAAGTTGGTGATGCAGCTGTTTTATCGTTGAAATGCAGGGCTGTATTCGCCACCTGGATGGCTGCGTAGGTATTCCGGTAAAAATTTTCTACGGCTGCATCCTCCGGCGTTAATTCCCTGTATTCGCTGATGCCCTTCGGCTGTGCATCACGGCCCTCTACAAATAAATCCGTTCCGGCCATAAAAATCCAGGGCTCACTGTAAACAGTGCGGAGTGTTCCGTAAGCGGAGTTTACCAGTTTTTCATATCCCTCTCTTGTGGCATAGTACTCATCAGACACTATGTTTGATCTGTTTTCCTCCTCCAGGAAATCATCACAACCTGTTGTTACAAAAAACAGCAGCAGCAGGCCCAGTATGCTATATCTCTTCATCTTCTTCGATTAAAATTTTACGTTTACGCCAAACTGATATGTTACCGTACTAACACCAGTGTTCGCAAGCGAGCCCGTTGTGCTGTTCGTAACCTGTGTCGTGGTGGCATCTATACCACTTGCAAACTCCGGATCAAACCCGTCATAGTCTGTGAAAACAGATGGGTTCAGGATGTTTGTATACACCCGCAGGCTTTTCAACTTTACTCGCTGCACCAACTCTGACGGCAGATTATAGCCGAAGGAGATGTTCTGCACTTTCACGAAAGAAGCATCCTTGTAGTAGCCTACCAATGACCAGTAATCGCCAGGGCGGCCCGGCATTGGATATTCGTTGGAGGCACGCGCTGGTGTGATGTTGTTGGAAGGCATGTAGTAATTCACATCCAGTTTTGACCGGCCCCTGTCACCCATGTTCGTAAACTCGGCATGGAACGGGCTGTATACCTGGTGGCCCTGTCTTGCAAATACAGACGCTGACAAGTCAAATCCTTTGAAGGCAAACTGAGTGGAGAAACCTCCTGTCCATTTTGGATCCCGCTGTCCTATAATGGCTCTGTCTTCGTTGTTGAGCACACCATCGTTGTTTATATCCAGCACCTTCGCCTGGCCCGGAATCTGCTTGTATTTCAGGGCCTCATCCCGCTCATTTTCCTGCCAGATGCCATCAAACACATAAGTGTAGTTCACGTTGATAGGCTGGCCGATAAACCAGGCGTTACCGGGCAAATCTTCTTTCTTATCGAGGAGCTCTACAATCTCATTTTTGTTTCTGGCAAGGTTAAAGGTGGTCGTCCAGGAAAAGCCACCAGAGGCCACGTTCACAGTTGTTAAAGACAGCTCCACCCCTTTGTTCCTCACAGAACCAACGTTGTCTTTTATAGAGACCCAGCCATTTTCTATGGCCACATCCCTGTCCATAATCACGCCGCGGGAAAGCTTGTCATACACATCCACACTTCCGGAAACTCTGCCTTGCAGTAAAGCATAGTCCATACCCAGGTTGTATTCGCGTGTCCGTTCCCAGGTCAGGTTTGGGTTTGGCAGCCTGTTTGGTGTATAACCCAGGGCAAGCGTACCGCCAAAATCATAAAAAGTAGGGCTGCTCAGGTTCATCTGGGTGCCGTAAGGGTTGATGTTATTGTTGTTTCCAGCAATACCCACGCTGAACCTGGCTTTTAAATCATAAATAAGGGAAATGTTCTTGATGAACTCCTCTTCAGAAAGCCTCCAGGCAATTGCCGCAGATGGGAAAGAGGCCCATTTGTTACCGGGTGATAGTTTGGAGGCACCATCCCAGCGGGTAGCTAGCGTTAACAGGTACTTGTCACGGAAGGAGTAGTTGAGCCTTGCCATATAAGAGACAAGTGTAAACTTGCTGAAGTCGCTTTCAATTCTTTCGCGGTTGGCCGCTGTGCCAAGGTTATAGAAAGAAGAATTGAACGGGAGGTTGGTTACCCGGCTGAAGCTGCTCTCTACCCTGTCTTGCTGCATGCTGTGGAGACCAGTGAAGGTAAAGCTATGGTCATTGAAATTCTTCCTTGCCGTTACCAGGTTATCCATGATGTAGGAGAAAGCCTCCTGGTTTCTTAGCTCGGCTGCGGGCTGCAGGCCACCCCTGTTTTCTGTTTGGGAACCCCAGAAGCGGCCATTTCTTTCGACCGTGATTCGGGGAGCAAAAGAGGAGCGGATATCCAGCCAATCCAGCGGGGAGTACTGCAGGTAAATGTTACCTACCCCGAAAGCACGCCGGGTGTTGTTCTCTGAGTTGGCGTTGTCAAGCAGCGGATTCACAGAGCTTGTCATACTGGTAACTGCAACGGGATCCGTATTGGGCACCGGTATCTGCCCGGGTCTGAAAATCAGGTTGCCTTCGGCATCATAAGGCTTAAATAAAGGCGACATCCGGAAAGCATTGGTTACGGCCAGATCACTGCCACGCTCTATTTCAGAAAGGGCGAAGTTAAAACTGGCTCCTGCCGCCCACTTCTCTGTCAGTTTATGGTCTATGCTGGCTTTAAAGTTATAGCGGTCGAAATATTCGTTTAAGAGGTTACCCTTCTCGTTCTGATAACCGGCACCTATCACGTACTGCATGTTGTTGCTGCTCGTGCCTGACACGGTGAGCCAGTGGTTATTCTGAACCCCGGTTTGCAGCACAAGGTCACGCCAGTTGGTATAGTCGTTTTCCGCGATGCGGCGGGCTACTTCCGGATTACCGGAGCCGGCACTTTCTATGGTCGTAGGATTCCGGCCGGCAATTAATTCAGGAACGATATACGCGTTCTGCCTGAACTCCCACCATTCGGCTCCGGTCATAAAGTCCGGCATTCTGACATTTTTGCGGATACCCACATACCCGTCGTAAGATATGGTTGGAGCACCTTTTACCGTGCTTCCCTGCTTCGTAGTCACAATCACCACCCCGTTTGAGCCGCGGGAGCCATAAATAGCGGTAGAAGCCGCATCCTTCAGCACATCCATTTTAGAGATGTCCTGGGGATTAAGGAAGTTGATATCCGGCACGATTACGCCATCCACTACATACAAAGGTTGCCCTCCTGCCAAAGAGTTTTGGCCCCTAATCTGGATGTTATAGTTCGTACCGGCACGACCTGAACCGGCAGAAATATCCACGCCGGCTACCTGCCCCTGTACAGCCTGCAAAGGGCTTACTGTTCCTCTTTCGGCTATGGCTGCCCCCTCCACACTCGCAATAGCGACGGAAACATCAGCCTTCCGCTGTGTGCCATAACCTGTTACCACTACCTCGTCCAGGGCCTTTGCATCAGGCTTCAGGGAAACATTTATAGTAGAACGGTTATTGACCGCTACTTCCTGGGCGGAGTATCCGATGTAAGAGAACAGCAAAGCGGCATTGCCATCCGGAACTACAATTGTAAAGTTGCCTTCCATGTCTGTGCTGGTTCCTCTGGAAGTGCCTTTTACCTGAACGGTTACACCTGGCAAACCTTCCCCGTCCTCACCCGTCACTCTACCGCGCAACGTAATATCTGCCTGCCTGGCCTTCTTCAAGCCATCATCCTTGAAATCAGTACCAGATGCAAACAAAACAGTGCTTACCTGTTTTTGATTTGCGCTGGTATGCCGTGATGCTACAGGCGGTTTTACCTCAGCCTGGGCGGCATGGAAGCCTACCCCAAGCAGCGGCCACACCCATAAGAAATAGCGAGCACAATAGAGTTTCTTTTTCATATGCATAAACTTTGCGTTTTAAATAGCTGACGTATCATAATGATCAGGACTTCAGGTGGTATTTTATGTGATTTTTTTCAACTAAAATGCAAAGCATCCAGGCAGGTAGTTCTTCAGTGGCACAGCTATATCTTTAAATAATTATACAACCCCTTTTTACATCTGTCCTACTTCAGGCTCTAATACTGCACTTTACTGCCTAGATTTGCGCAATCGATTGCGCAACCTATTAAAAGAGAAGAGATGTTCCCACATCTCTGTCTGCGCTGCTTAACGGCATAAAAGCTTTATTTCAAAGCGATTATCATTAGAAATATAGAAAAGCGTTTACTCACTTCCAAAGATTATATACAAGTTTTTTACAGAAATTTAAAATTTAAGGATAAAGAGAGTGTAGGAGGTCATTCTGCGCAACCGATTACCCAATCTTTACCGGTTTTCTGTATTCTATAGAAACATTGTAAAAGAACAGCAGCACTTACATGTTTCTGCCGCTGTGCATTAAGCACTGAACCAGTTGCTGTGGGAGGAGGCATTAGAAGACATTTTTGCTCGTCTAAAAAAGAAGTACCGCTAAGGCTCACAAGGCTACCTCCTAAAACTCTAGGCAACAAGCGCAACGCCAACTCACATGATACGGCTGCCATTTTTTATCCTATTACAGTAGTGTATCAGATATGCGCCTTTGGCAGGTAGTTCAGGGATAAATCTGACGTGAACGCGGGAATTAAGCCAATGTGTTAACAGGATTACACCTTCCGTTTTTGTGGCCGAGAAAGGTATAGGTAGCTAGGGTACGCACTTTTGGATTCAGAACCTGAAAGTATGGAGGTTGCGGATTTATAATTCGCCATGCAGCGGCTTAGCTGCCGGTAAGCCAACGAATTGCAAATCCGGAACAGCATCATGCTTTGCGTAGGCTCAGCTGATTTCGGTAAGGGAATCGGGCACAGCCATAAGCAAAATAGCCGATAGCTCTTTCGAGCTGTCGGCCACTTTGCTACTCCTCCACCTACCGTGCTGCCATGCTGCCATAGTATATCCCGGCACTGCCAGTACTCCAGCTTGTTTCTTATAGCGAACTGGACACTTTGCTTGCGGAGGTGCTGTAAGGTGTAAGCGTGACCGGACCAAGCAGACCCGATGGCATCGGTTTCCACACCGAAGCATCGAAAGGTTTATAGTCAATGTTCACGAAGTTTATCTCGTGGTACTTCCGCCATTCAATTTTCTTCTGGTCCATGTCCCGGATGCGGTTAGCCATCAGGTTAGCCACTTCTACCTTTAGCGTGTTCTTGCCTGGCTTTAAATACTGGCCTACCCTTGCCTGGAACGGGATGCTCCACAAGGTGCCTACTTCCTGGCCGTTTAGCCACACCTTAGCACTTTCGTTTACTTTGCCCAGGTTCAGCACATACTCTTCTGCATTCTTGGCAGGCAAATCAAAGGTGATGGTATATTCGCCAGTGCCTGAAAAGGCCTCCGCTTTTTTGTCGCCAAGCTCTGTCCAGGATTTCAGTTGGTTCAGTTTCTGGCCCGCAGGCAACTCCGGACCGCCTTGTGTAAAGTGCAGGTCCCATTCCCCTTTTATTTCGATTGGTGCGCCGGAATTCTCCAAATACTGCCAGGCCACCAGGTGCTGCGCCGGGGCGGAAGTTGCTTTCAGAATAAGCGCTTCACCTGACTTTAGCTGTACCCGCACGTTCGTTTTGTCGTTTGCTCTTGAGGCCATGGCCAGGCCGGTGTTGCCGCTCTGAGGGTCCATGAGCACCACAGTTTGCGCGGCTATATTTAGCGGAACAGTCGTCTCGATGGCATTGGGTGTATGGTTGACGAGGTAGTAGTATTTGCCATCCTGTAGCTGACGGCGCGTAAACTTCAGGCCCGTATCAGTCAAGGCTTCCCGCTGTATGCTTTTATACTCCAGCGCCTGCTGCACATTTCCGGAGAGCAGGATTTCCCCGTTACCAATTTTCATTTGCCGGATGCCATTTGCCGCATCTGTAAAAGTCAGCGAGGCCTTCAGTTGCTTCAGTTGCGCTCTTCTTTCCTCCAGGTTGTGCAAACCCGGTACATCGGCAGGCAATTCTTCTATCACAACAGTAGCGCCCTCTTTAGCCAGTTGCATGATTCTTTCAAGTGTTTCTACCGCCATGTATTTACTCTGCGGAATAACCAGCACCTTGTGTGCCGGAGCCGCAGCAGCCGTTAGGATGTTAGCCTCCTGAACGCTGGCTTCCTGTAGCATTTTATCTGAAACGAAGTCAAGAGAGTAACCAGCTTCCATGAGTTGCTTCGACTGCTTGTAGAACTGCGTCGGGTGAAGCCACTCGTCGATGTCATGTACTTTTATCATCATCTCCATGCCTTCCGGCTTTGTCCAAACATCATGGATGGGCCAGTACACCAGCAACTCGTTGTCTGCTTTGCCAGATTGCAGCACCGACTGCACCCGTGTGATGTAGTTGTTAAACCCGCTGAACTGCGGCCACAGGCTGTTGGCCGGTGTCAGGTTAAGAGAGGCATAGAACAGCCAGCCCGGCCACGCCACATCTTCCGGAGAGTAGGTAACGCCGTGGTAAAAGACATGATTCACACCGGAAAGAAACACCTGCTCCACCTCCGGCTTCATCTGCGAATAAGAAGTTTTAAAGTGCTCGCCCAACCAGGTAAAGGTTTCACAGGAAACAAGGTTCTTACCCGTCACATGCGCAGCCGAAGAAGCGAACTTGAGCATGATTGGGTCCGGGTCCACGTTGCGCACATCGGCGCTGTCGCGGCGCAGGCCCGGGATTGGGAAGTAGCTCGAGCCGAAGGTTTCGCACTCCGGTATGTCAACGGCAGCATACAGGTCGAGCAGGTTGCCAGGTGAACCATGCGCCTGATTTTTCGTGATGCTGTTGCGCTCGTGCGCCCATTTGTTCCAGGGCTTGTAGAAGTTGTCCAGCAACATCTCTCCCATGGTTTCGCGGTAATCGGACTTCAGGCGGGCCACTGTTTCGGTGTGCTCCTCGCTTACCAGTTCCCGCAGGTAGCGGCGCAAATCATAGCCTCTGCGCTTCTCGAACTCCTCGAAGAACTCTCCCGACCAGTCGGCCCCGTATACTTCGTAGCTGTCGTTGTAGAAGGCTCTTACCCCATAGTTCCTGTCACCAAAGGCGCTGCTGAACCGCTCCAGGTAAGCCTCTACCGCATCTTCTGACAGGTGGTTCAGGGTATAGCCCACCCCTCCGGGAGCCGCCCGCTTTACCATCTGCCGGGTCCTTCCATTGAAGGCAGCATACAGCGTCCAGTTACCGGTTTTCGGAGTCCAGTTCAGTTTGCCATCCGGCCCCACTTTATCGGTTACGTTTTGTATTTCGCCTTTGTCGCTGTAAGCCATCACCGCCTGTAGCGAAGCCCCTACCTCCTGCTGCTTGGGATCCTTCACCACAATCTTTTCCTTCAGCACCTGCCCGCCTTTCAGGGTGTAGGTCTGTACAATCAGCCGGGAGGCCGCATGTTCCGGCTTTACCTGCGGACCGCCAAACGGCCAACCAGTTCCCTGCGTCATGTCTACCGTCATACCCGCCTCGCCAGCTTCTTTTACAGTATAGCTCAGGATGTCCATCCACCGGGGAGAAAGGAAGTCGATGTAGCGGCTCTCATAGTCCATCGCCCCATAAATAGGCGCTATTTCCACCCCACCCATGCCTGCATCGGCATACTCGTTCAGCAGCCGGTCGATGTTCTGTTCATCCACGGCACTGCCCATCCACCACCAGCGGGTCCAGGGGCGCATTTCTTTTTCTACCTCAGGCCATACCGCCGCATTTTGTGCCTGTATGGTGCTGGCTGTGTCTGTTACAGCCTCGGAAGCCTGTGGCTGGCGGCAGTTGGTTAAGATGGTGCTGCACAGGAGAAGCGCAGGAAGGAATTTTAGTTTATGCATCATAAAATACATTTAATCATTTTTTTTGGCTTTTGTCACTGCCACTTTGCTCAATTTACTAGTCACAACCTGAACTGTAGTATGCCCGCTGTTTAAGTATCGTTCTATAATCTTTCCTGCAACTCCTGCGCAGAAGTCCCAGCGGGACGATATGCTGATAGCCTGCTGGTTTGTAATCACGTTTAAGCTCCAGCGGAGCGGCCTGTTAAAGCAATATCACCATGCCGCTCCGCTGAAGCTAGAGCTGGAATAAGCTGTTATTCTATCAACATATCGTCCCGCTGGACTAAAAACGTTGTCTTGTTTTACCAATGCACAGTAAGTTGAATATAAATACCTGTTTTACTCCAGACAAAACACCTCTTTCAAGGGCACGCTTACCGGGGAGTTATCCGGGTTTGTTTCCATTATGTCGGCCATGTAGGCCCACCACTTCTGCACGATGGCTGTGCTTCCTAAATCTTGTGAAGAGGCTCCGTTTTGCTTTTGCACGGCAAAGAGCGTGTTGGTTTCTTCGTCCAGGAAAATGGAATAGTCACTTACACCAGCCTCTTTGAGAAGCTGCGCCAGCTCCGGCCATATCTCATCGTGCCGTTTTTTATACTCTGCCTCGTAGCCGGGCTTTAGTTTCATTTTAAATGCAATCCGCTCCATCTGTCTTTATGTTTTTATTCAAGTAGCTATTTGATTTTAATATGAAGTACTTAAACTCTCTACTTACTTAAAGCCCTTGCTGTGTCTTTTGACCAGCGAGTTGTTGGTGAAAACACACAACAACGGCAGCTGTTATTCTTATATTGAAGGTATTGCAATAGCTCCACTGGGAAGCATAATTCCTCAGCAAAAGGATGTCAATATTAATTGTTCTTACCTCGCTTCCGCTGCCTGTCATATTCTTCCAGCTGTGCAAAAGGCAGGACGTTCGAGCGTGCTGCCCAGGCTACGTACAGCTTTTCCATTTCCTTTACTTTCTTTGGAAGGCGGGCACTCAGGTCATTCAACTCCGACCGGTCCGTTTTCATGTTATAAAGCGCCCACTTGTTTTCCGGGTAAATAGAAACAAGCTTCCAGTCGCCTTGCCGCACGGCACGGTTGCCTTCATGCTCAAAGAAGATAGCGTCATGCCCCTGCCATTGCTCACCATTGAACAGCGAAGCCATGCTAACGCCTTCCATTGGTTTGATGGCATTCCCTTTGTAGGTTTCTGGGTAAGTTACCCCGGCCAGTTCCAGGCTGGTAGCCATCAGGTCGATGATGTGTGCGGGCTGGTGACTAACGCTGCCTGCCTGGATAACACCCGGATAGTATGCGATGAATGGCGTAGAAATGCCTCCTTCGTGCTCCCAGCGTTTAAACTTGCGGAAAGGGGTATTGCTGACGTTGGCGCCCTCGTACTGGTAGGCCGTGAAAGAGGTAGGATCGCTGGGTGACTTTTTACTCGCCTCCAGGATTTCCTGCGTAAACCCAGACCCCTCGATAGCTTCGTAGCTGCCGCCATTGTCTGACAGGAACATGATGATGGTGTTCTTATCTTCGCCTGTTTCCCGGAGCTTCTGCCGGAGCCTGCCGATGTTCTGGTCCATGCGGTCGACCATGGCCGCATACACCGCCATTTTCTCGTCCCATCTTCTTTTCTCATCCATTGTGAGTGAACCCCACGCCGGCACGTTCTCATCCCGGGGAGATAATTTGGTAGAACGTGAGATAATGCCCATTTCCTGCATGCGCCGGAAACGTTCTTCCCGCATTTTATCCCAGCCTTTCATGTAGCGCCCCCTGTATTTAGCAATATCCTCTTCCAGGGCATGTAAAGGCCAGTGCGGTGCTGTATAGGCCAGGTATAAGAAGAACGGCTTGTCCTTATCTTTTCCTTCCTGGATAAACTTCAGAGCATAATCAGTATAGGCGTCGGTGGCATAAAAGCCTTCACCGGGGGTGTAAGGCTTGTCGTCCAGGGCATAGGTTAAAGTTTGGTTAGGGCGGTAGGGCCGGTTGCCAAAGTAACTGTTGGCCCCGTCCAGCAAACCAAAGTATCGGTCGAAGCCCTGCTTCACCGGCCAGTGTTCCTTGCGGTCGTTCAGGTGCCATTTGCCGGTCATGTACGTGCTGTAGCCTCCTTCTTTTAAGGCTTCGGCCATGGTCACACACTCTTCGTTCAGCATGCCCCGGTAACCGGGCTGCTCTCTTTCGTTCACCATGTGCCCCACCCCTGCCTGGTGTGGGTAAAGGCCTGTGAGCAGGGAAGCGCGTGTAGGGCAGCAGCGGGAGGAGTTATAGAACTGGGTCATTTTCAGGCCTCCCTCTGCCATGGCATCCAGGTTGGGGGTTTCTATTTCAGAACCGAAGGAACCGATATCTGAATAGCCCATGTCATCAGCCAGAATGATGATGATGTTGGGCCGGCTATCCTGTGGAGACAGGCTTAGCAGCAGACCGGTCGCAAAAATCAGCGAAAGACCCAGGATGCGTTTCTTTATCATAAACAGTAGCCTTTTAATGAGGAGGTGCACACGCTGCAGTTGGTATCACCTGCCTGTATGCTATCCTTTTACACGTTGATGCTCAAGCTACTAATTTTTACGCTGATTATTGTCCTGCTATGTCCTGCTTGTCTGTGCGCTCACAACCCGGGTGAGTGGGTATATAGCAAAAGGATATATAACTGATTTAATTAGCAGTTATAGCCAATGCTTTCTTATCTTGGCTCTAAGGAGAAGGTTTACTATCATGATGATTTCAGCCAGAGAGGAAATGCCTCAAATCAACCACAGGACAGGTGAAACCAACTCCATACATAGGCAGATTGCAGGAACAGGTAGCTCCTGCTGTACATTAGTTAGCGGTGTTTTTTACCGACACACGACTAAGAGAATAAAATCTAAACAATACGACTTAAATGGAAATCAGACGAGCCGACAAACAAACCGATTTTGACAAAGTCTGGGGTATTTTCAAAAAAGTAATTTCGACAGGTGACACTTTTGTATTTGACCCAAATACACCAAAAGAGAGTTTGCATAAGCATTGGTTTGCTGACTATATGAACACATTTGTTGCGGTTGACAATGACGAAATTTTAGGAACGTATATCATAAAGCCAAATCAAATTGACTTGGGTGACCACATTGCGAACTGCAGTTATATGGTAAACCCAAAATATCACGGACGTGGGACAGGGAAAAAACTTTGTGAACATTCAATTCAGTTCGCCAAAGACAATGGGTTTTTAGGAATACAGTTTAACATTGTAGTTAGCACAAATGAAAGTGCCGTTAAGCTGTGGCAGAAATTTGGTTTTGAAATTATCGGCACGACACCAAAAGCGTTTCGACACAAAACATTAGGACTTGTTGACACTTACATTATGTTTAAAGACTTAACTACAAATGAATAAAGCTACCGCTAACACGGATTTTGCGTCAGATGGGGTGACTTGCAAACTTGGAGCCTTATGCTTCTATTGAAGTTCAATGCAGGTTGACAGTTTTGTGCTCCGGAATCCGTCCGAATGCAAAACCCGAAAGCGTCACCAGTAACCACCCCCTATACTGTTCTTGTACACAGCATGTTATATCAATACTTTTCAGAAAAGACAGCTATCGATGAAGACTGTTTTAACTACTTGTCTAAATACTTTACACCAAAGAAATATAAGAAGAATGAGCATTTGCTGAAGCCCGGAGAAATCTGCAGGTTCAATTACTTCGTCAACTCCGACTGCCTGCGGTTTTATACTACAAACGAAGAAGGCCATGAATTGACACGTTATTTTGCTTTTGAGGGCAAGTTTGGCACTGCTCTAACCAGTTTTATTGAGCAGAAGCCCTCCTTTGAGTTCATTCAATGCCTGGAACCAACAGAACTCCTGGCTATTTCCTATCAGGACTTTTTCCATCTTGTGGAGACAGTGCCGCAAATAAACTACTTGTACAGGGGCATCCTGGAAATGGCTTACGTAACATCCCAGAAAAGAATCTATGGTGTAGACTTCCCTGAAAGTTGGCCATTTGAAAGTTGAAAAAATCTTTAACTTGAGCTCCTCCCATTTTTAGGGCCGGTCAAAAGTAGAGAATTCGAGTTTCACTATATTCTTTTTTACCCACTCTTCCGGCGTTATGTCACCTAATGAACTGTGTGGCCGGAAGCAGTTGTACTCCTGTCTCCAGGACTCGATTTTCTCCT
>NZ_BAAGXV010000076.1:0-43807 GCF_054779655.1 Pontibacter brevis | reverse complement strand
GGCCTCATCAGGCCCTCAACTTCAGAGCTCCGGTTGATTTATTGGAAGAAATTGTAAATTGAAAAGTCAACTTTCAAATGGCTCAAAATACGGGGGAGCTTACACATTAAGCAAAGCAGATTTCTCTCTTTGGTCGAAATGACATGATAAACTTACAGCGGCGGAAACCTCGTGTTCTGCTGCATACCTTGTAGTTGCTCCAGTGCGGAGGCGGCATCGTGCACAGGCAGTTGACATGTTTTGTTGTAGCAGACGTAGATGGTAGTCTTGTTGTTGATGGCAACCTTGTCTTCTAACAAAGCAAGGCTGCTTTGGCCGTTGCTGCTACCCAGCAGGAGCATGTTGGGGAGGTAAAAAGCGCTGAGTTCGCTTCGTAGCTTCTCAGTTTCTTCACCCACTATGGCTACTTCTGCTGTAGGCGTTAACTTGTGGGAATACAGCGTTGCCCAATTGCTCAGGTGCGACGGCTCTTTAATCATCAAATCTTTTACCCTGGCCAGCATGTCATTGGAAAGGCTGGAGTAGCGCTCCTCATTAAAATATAGCCCCAGGAAGTGCAGGTTGGTGGCCATGACTGAGTTAGAAGCCGGCGTTACATTATCAATGATTTCTTTTTTGCGGGCAATGAGCTTTTCAGAACTCTTGTCGGTGAAGAAGAACATGCCTTCTGCTTCGTCAAAGAAGTTCTCTAGTGTATATTCTGTCATCTGCTTTGCCTCCTGTAGCCACTGCTCGTCAAATGTTACTTCATATAACCTTGTGAAGGCGCGGATGAGGTAGGCATAATCCTCCAGGAAACCATCTATCGTAGCTTTGCCTGCTTTGTAATTATGGTAGAGCTTGTCTCCTTTCTTCAGGTGCTGGAGCAGGAAGTTGGCATTGCGCAGGGCAAGCTCCAGGAAATGCCCGTTGCCAAACACATAATAAGCATCAGCCAGTCCTTTCAGCATGAGCGCATTCCAGGAGGTCAGGATTTTGTCGTCTAGTCCGGGCCGTACGCGGTTGGCCCTTATTTCCATTATCCTGCGCTTCCAGCTTTGCACCATGGGCTGCAGTACCTCTAACTCAAGTTTATGCTCCTGTGCAAACTCCTTGTCGCTGATGCGGCGGTGCAGGATATTGCGCCCGTGCTCAAAGTTTCCTGCTGCCGTGGCGTGGAAGTATTTCGAGAAGAGCGGCTCCTCATCCCCTAATATCTCCTGCAGTTCTTCTTTTGTGAAGGTGTAGAATTTGCCTTCTTCGCCCTCACTGTCGGCATCCAGCGACGAGTAGAAGCCGCCTTCCTTGCTCATTAGTTCTCGTTCCACAAAAGCAACCGTCTCATGCACCACCTCCTGGTACAATGATTCCCGTGTTGCCTGGTATGCCTCGGCGTAGAGGGTAATTAACTGGCCATTGTCGTACAGCATCTTCTCGAAGTGCGGCACCAGCCACTCGGCATCCACAGAGTAGCGGGCAAAGCCGCCACCAACCTGGTCATATATGCCGCCGTAGGCCATCTCGCGTAGCGTCAGGTGTAGCTGGTTAAGGGCTGACTGGTCGGAAGTGTGGTTGTAGTAGCGCAGCAGGAACAGGTAATTCGTGGGCATCGGGAATTTAGGCGCCTGGCCTAAGCCACCCAGCTTTTTGTCGAAACGCGTGCTTAAATTGTAGCCCATCAGCTTAAAATCCTCTTCGCGCACATGGAAGTTGCTCTCCCGCAACCCAAATTTCTCTAACTCGCTCCGGTTAAGGTGATCCACAAAATTTTCAGCCGATTCGTCCAGGTCCTGGCGGTTTTTCTGGTAGGCCACAGCTATGTTTTGAAGCAGTCCCACCCATTGCTGTGGCGGGAAATAGGTGCCTCCATAAAAAGGCTTGGCATCCGGGTTCAGGAATACGTTCAGCGGCCAGCCGCCCTGCACTCCCATGGCATGCAGCGCATCCATGTACACGGCGTCCACGTCGGGGCGTTCCTCGCGATCCACTTTAATGCATACAAAGTGCTCGTTCATTACCCGGGCAATATCCTCTTTCTCGAACGACTGATGCTCCATAACGTGACACCAGTGGCAGGCGGCGTAGCCAATGCTCACGATGATGGGCTTATCCTCCTGCTTTGCTTTCTGCAGGGCCTCTTCGCCCCAGGGGTACCAGTCAACAGGGTTATAGGCGTGCTGCAGCAGGTAAGGGCTGCTTTCGTGTATGAGTCTGTTTGCTTTCTTTTCTTCCATAGTGGTAGTGTATTTCCTGCAGTGCTGTTAAAGGAGGTGCACTGTACGTTTTACAAGATGTGATTATACGCCAGACGTTTCTGTTGGCTGGTTATACGCTTGTGGTAAATCCTATTGCCTGTTATAGGCGGTGCCTTGTTCTTTGACTGGCTCCAGCGTAATCTTTCCGGTGGCTACATGAAAGGAATACCTCGTTACCGGGTCCACCACCTTATCGTATTTGGCATAATAGCGCAAGCCGGTTTCAGGGTCTTCCATATAGCCAGCTACATCAGGAGAGGGCATGAGAGCGGGAGGGCCGTCAGGCTTTGCTATGGGCATGTTGGGTTTAACGTGAATGTTATGAGTGGCTACGTACGTTTGCAACTTTCCCAGAAAGATGCTCAGGTCGTTGACCTGTTCCTGCGCGCTGACTTGGAGAAGCGACACCAGGAAAAATATAAAGACAAGGTACAGTGTTTTCATTGGCCTCAGGACAAGGTTGTTATCTGTATACTGCCTGCCATTCACCTTAGTTTTGTGCATGTGGTGCCAGGCTTCCTATAGCAGCTGGTCACGCAGCACCTTCTCTTCCGCCGATGTGTCAATCTTATGTTTATCTTTGAGTTGTGCCAACTGCTGCAGCGTGTTTTTCAGGAAAGCCTGGTGCGCCTCCGACTGCGGGTGGAACGGCCTGTGCGCTGCTGCCCGCTGCATTTTCTGCCATGTCTCCAGGAAGGTCTGAAAATCCTTATCATAATATGCTGCGATAAACTTTTGCCAGATATAGTCTTCGGCTACTTCAGTAGGGTGCAGCATATCCTGCTTATAGAAGCGGTAATCCCGCAGGTCATCCATCATAATTTCGAAGGCGGGGAAATACTGTACGTGAGCATGGGCTTCCTCCAGTTGGTGGCACAGCACCCGCAGTGCTGCTTTGCTCACGCTGTTTATAGTTAGCGTTTCCTTTATATGCCGTACCGGGCTCACCGTTAGCAGCACTTTTAAGCCTGGATTAATTTGCTTAAGCAGTGAAAGCGTCTGCTCGAAAGCCTGCTTCATCTCTTCGGCCTGTAGTAGTACCCGCTCAAAATTCTTTGCCGGCAGCTTATGGCAGTTGGCGACAATTTTGTCTCTATCCTGCAACTTATAAGCTACTGCGGTGCCCAGGGTGATGATGAGCAGAGACGCCTGCTGCAGTTGCTCTCTCGTATGCTGCAGGCTTTCCTCCACATGCTGTAGCAGTTCTTGTTTGTCAGGGGAGGAGAAGGAGGAATGGAGGTCGTAAGCGTACCAGATGCCGTTCTGCTCCACCAGGTGCTGTTCAAACTCATAAGGTTTGCCTGCTGCGGACTGCAGCAACAGGCAAACAGACAGCGGATTAAAGATGGTCCCGAAGGGGTTTACCAGCACATCCACCTTGTTTTGCTTTAGCTTGTTGCCAATCACCTCTGCAAAACAGGAGCCGATGGTCAGTACCTTGTCCTGAAGGGTGAGCTGTAAATCGGTAGGAGGTATCTGTAATTCTGTCCGGAACATGGTTCGTACTTGGGGGTAAGTTAGCGGTTCTGGTATTCCATACGAAGGTACAGAGAAATTTCTACAGTGCCGGATGCATCAAACTGTGCCTTTTCTGCAGGAGTAGCTATCTGCCCTTGCAGGCGGGGCATAAAAAAAGCGTCCTGCCTTTTGAGGGGCAAGACGCTTTTTTGCTTGTGTTGTGCTTATTCGGCTACCACGTTGAATCTAACCTGGTGCTTCACTTCTTTGTGCAGGTTAAGTGTAGCAGTATACTCACCGGCTGTTTTCACATCCTGGTCAAAAGAGATACGCTTACGGTCTACCTCAACACCTTTTGCTGCCTTCAGGGCATCAGAAAGCTGAAGTGTTGTAACTGAACCGAAGATTTTGCCAGTCTCACCAACTTTAGCAGGAATTTCTAAAACAACATCACCAATGCTGTCAGCCAGCTCCTGTGCGTCATTTTTGATCTTATCTGCTTTGTGGGCGGCTTGACGGATGTTCTCCGCTACAACCTTTTTGTTTGATTTATCAGCGATAACTGCCAGACCCTGTGGGATAAGGTAGTTACGGCCATAACCTGGCTTCACAGTAACGATATCGTTCTTGTAACCTAGGTATTTTACGTCGTCTTTCAGTATTACTTCCATCGTGTTCCCTCCTTATTTTAAAGAATCTCCAACATAAGGTAAAATCGCAAGGTGTCTTGCTCTGGCAACTGCCTGCGATACTTTGCGCTGGAACTTCAGGCTTGTACCTGTCAATCTTCTAGGAAGGATTTTGCCCTGCTCGTTCACAAACTTCAGCAGGAAGTTACCATCCTTGTAGTCGATATACTTGATACCGCTTTTCTTGAATCGGCAGTATTTCTGACGATTCTCTTGCTTGTGTACTCTTTCGTTAACTAAGCTCATTATGCTTTAACCTCCTCTTTTTTAGCCTGCGTTTTGAATTCACCGTTTCTTCTGCGCTCATTGTAAGCCACAGCGTGCTTGTCAAGGGCAGTAGTTAAGAAACGAACAACTTTTTCATCACGGCGATAAGCCAGCTCAAGCGCATCTACAACAGTACCTGGTGCCTTAAATTCAACGAGGTGGTAGAAACCAGTAGATTTCTTCTGGATTGGGTAAGCAAGCTTACGAAGACCCCAGTTCTCTTCGTGAATAATGTCGGCGCCATTTTCCTTAAGCACCTGTCTGAACTTCTCGACCGTTTCTTGCATCTGCGCATCGTTCAACAGAGGCGTCAGGATGAAGACCGTTTCGTAATTTTTCAATTCCATCGGTTCGATATGATTTTTAATTTTAGCCTGCAAAGGTAGAAGTTAAATCTCTTTTAAGCAAGTTCTTGCCTTATAAATTATAATGTTGACTATGGTCATAGCACCATCCCTGCTGCCGGCTGTGTAGCTGACTACTATGGCTGTTATGGCTGTGCCCACCCCACCACCTGCTATCAAGTGGAGGGTAAAAAGGGTGGCCCTATATATAAGGTGTAAAATCTACACCTGAATTTAAGGTCAAATACTGTAAGTAGTAATCTGGAACAAAGAAGAAATTGTACTGATAATTCATAATTTCTAAAACAAGTAGTGGCGTAGGTAGTTACAGGATCAGGAGAATGAATATGATAAAACCTATAACGAGACAGCTGCGGCTTAGAGGTTTTTATTTATAATAATTCTAAATAAAAACCCTGTAAATACGACAGATAAAGCGTTATATAGAACTGTAGCCATGAACTTCAGCGGAGGTTCTGCTGAGTCCAAATAATAAAGTTATTCTGTTTGATTAATGGAATTCGCATAGTAGATTTGTGGCCGTAAAGCAATTTTACCACAACTAAACACTCACTCAAGAGATCTTGGCTATGATTAGCTGTATAGTTAAAACAAAAATCAAAGTTTTCCTTGCCTTCCTTATCGCTTTGGTGGTTTCGTTTGGCGCTTACGCCCAGGGAGCCAGCGAGCAGCAGGAAGTTTCACAGAAAGGGGTAGTGCCGCAGAGTACAGAAGGGGCGACAGCGGCTGCAAATACAGGCGGGCTGCCTGTTGATGACGATGCTATTGTGACGGCTGGTGATGCGTTGTTCAAAAACAACTGTGCTGTGTGTCACTCTGCTGGTTCTGATGTTATCGTTGGTCCTGGTCTTCAGGGTGTGACTGATAGAAGAAGCCATACCTGGTTGCAGCGTTGGATTAAAAACTCACAGGCGCTTATCTCAGCCGGCGATCCAGAGGCAGTTGCTATATACAATGAGTATAACAAGCAGGCGATGCCTTCTTTCAATTTCTCTGATGAGGAAATTACTGCCATTCTGACTTACATTAAGGCTGCTGAAGTTAATGCCAGCGGAGCGGTGGAGACAACAGTAGGTTCTGACCAGGCACAGGCACCGGGAACAAACGTTGGTCAGGATGCTATCGGAGCAGTTGGTGGTTACCTGGATATCATCCTGGTGGTGCTAATTGTAGTGCTGATTGTAATGGTGGTAACATTGTTGCTCATTACTTCAGTTCTTAAAAACTACCTGAATGCGAACCGCAAGCTAAGCGAAGTTGACGATCAGGTAGTAAACCAGCGTTTTGACTTTTCTAAAATTTACAAATCCAAGGCTGTTCGCACGCTAGTGGTGCTCATCTTTGTGGTAGTGCTTCTTGACCTGACCTGGGATACAGCCATGGGTATAGGTATACAGCAGGGTTATCAGCCGCGCCAGCCAATCGCATTCTCGCACAAGCTGCACGCTGGCGAGCACCAGATTAACTGTAACTACTGCCACACTACAGTATATAAGAGCAAGAGTGCCAGTATTCCTTCTGCTAACATCTGTATGAACTGCCACAGCCAGATTCAGACACAGTCTCCTGAAATTCAGAAAATATATAGAGCACTGGAAAAGAACAGGCCAATTGAGTGGGTGCGTATTCACAACCTTCCTGACCTGGCTTACTTCAACCACTCGCAGCACACGCAGGTTGGTGGTGTAGAATGCCAGACATGCCACGGCCCAATCCAGGAAATGGAAGTAGTATACCAGTACTCTCCACTAACAATGGGATGGTGTATAGACTGCCACCGCGAAACTCCGCTTAACACAGAAGGCAATGCCTACTACGATAACCTGGTGGAGTTGCATGAAGCGACATCTAAGGGCGCGTTCACAGTATCATCAAACGGTGGTACAGAGTGTTCGAAGTGTCACTATTAATATATTCTATTTCAATACAGATTCGAGTTTTCTAAATATAATATGCAAGACAGAATAAAATACTGGAGAGGAATTGAGGAGTTAGAGAACACTCCGGAATTCGCTAAGCATGCTCATAACGAGTTTCCAGAATTCCTGCCTGTTAAGGAAACCAGTGCAGAAGAAGGCTCTTCAAGCGGTAAAACAAAAAGAAGGGACTTCCTGAAGCTGATGGGCTTCAGTGTGGCTGCTGTTTCACTGGCTTCCTGCGAAGCACCAGTAAGAAAAGCAATCCCTTACCTGAACAAACCGGCGGATGTAGAGCCAGGTGTAGCCAACTGGTATGCTTCCACTTACTACCAGAGTGGTAACTATAACAGCATTCTGGTGAAAACCCGTGAAGGTAGACCAATAAAAATTGAGCCGAACCCACAGTCAAGCCTTACTCCTTATGGTACAAGCCCTGGTGCACAGGCTTCTGTGCTTGGGGTTTATGACCACAACAGGCTGAGAACGCCACTTATCGGTGGTAAAGAAGCAGAATGGGAGCAGGTTGACAGAGAGATAAGAGCACGCCTTGGCAACGTAACTGGCAAAGTGGCTCTCGTTTCTTCTACTATCATCAGCCCATCTACTAAGCGTTTGATCAACGAGTTTGGCGCAGGGTTAGGCAACTTCGAACACGTAACATACGATGCTAACTCAGCTTATGGCTTGCTGAGCGCGAACGGAGGCGTTGTGCCAGGCTATGACTTCAGCAAAGCGCAGGTTATAGTTAGTGTGAACGCTGACTTCCTGGGAACATGGATTGCTCCGGTTCCTTTTGCAAAGCAGTATATCCAGAACCGAAAGGTTTCTGCTGATAACCCGAACATGTCGAAGCACTATCAGTTCGAGACGCATTACTCGCTGACAGGTGCTAACGCAGATATCCGTGTGCCAATCAAACCGTCTGAAGAAGCTGCAGTAGTAACGGCGCTTTATAATGGTATTACAGGCCAGGGCGGAAGAGGTGAGGTGCCGGCTGCCGCTGCAGAAGCATTGAAAACTGCCATCTCTGAATTAAGAGCTAATCAGGGCAGAGCGCTTGTAGTAGCCGGTTCTAACGACCCAGGCACGCAGGCAATGGTAGCCGCCATCAACAGCGCCCTGGGCGCCGCAGGCACTACTATTGATACTAACGCTCCTTTCTATACAAAGCAGGGTAACGACGCGGCGATGATTCGCCTGATAAGAGAGATGAATGCTGGTACTGTTGGTGCCGTGTTCTTCTACAACGCCAACCCGGTTTACGATCACCCACTGGGAGATCAGGTAGTAAGCGGCTTGAAGAAAGTGCCTCTGAAAGTATCTTTTGCAGACAGAGTGGAGGAGACATCGCAGTTTGCAGATTTCATCACGCCAGACCACCATTACCTGGAGTCCTGGAACGACAACGAACCAAGAAGAGGGTTCCTGAGCATTACGCAGCCTGCCATCAGCCCAATATTCTTGACGCGACAGATGCAGGATAGCTTGCTTACCTGGAGTGGCAGCACCATCAACTACTACGAGTACATCCGCAATAACTGGAGAAGTGTTGCTACAGGCGACTTCAACCAGTTCTGGGAGCAGACTGTGCATGATGGTGTGTTAGAGAATGGCACCACCATGCTGACAGTGAACAACAACTTCACAGCTGCTTCTCCGGTTGCGAAACCAGTAAGTGCCGCAGCTATTGAGGCGGTGCTTTACGAGAAAGTAGGTGTCGGTACAGGCGAAAACGCAAACCTGCCATGGGTACAGGAAATGGGAGACCCTATTTCTAAAGCTACATGGGGTAACTATGTAGCCATGCCTCGCAGAATGATGGAGGAGATGGAGATTGTGCAGGGCGATGTGCTGAAAGTAACAACGGCAAACGGACAGTCTATAGAACTGCCTGCGTTAGTACAACCAGGACAAGCTAATGGCACGGTAGGTATTGCTATCGGTTACGGACGTAAATCCGACATGATGCCTATTGCAAACGGCCTGGGAGCAAACGCTTACCCAATTGCCACAATAGCAGACAACACCATCCTGTATACAGGTCCTGTTACTATCGAGAAAACAGGCGCTTTGTCTCCAATTGCACAAATCCAGACACACCATACTATCATGGACCGTCTGATAGTGCAGGAAAATACGCTTGCCAAGTATAAGGAGAACCCGAAAGAAGTAACAGAGTACATTCGCCTGACAACACACGATGGTCCGGTGAAGCCTGCAACTATCTCTCTTTGGGATGACTACGAGTACAAGAACCACCACTGGGGTATGGTTGTAGACCTTAACTCCTGTATTGGTTGCGGTGCCTGTACGGTAAGTTGCCACATTGAGAACAACGTGCCGGTAGTAGGTAAGGCAGAAGTGCTGAACCGCCGCGATATGCACTGGTTGCGTATCGACCGTTACTACAGTGCAGTAGAGCATGAGGAGAAGGATTACGCCACTATGGAGGATCCGGCTGAGAACCCATCAGTAATCTTCCAGCCGATGATGTGCCAGCACTGTAACCATGCACCATGTGAAACAGTTTGCCCTGTTGCTGCTACCATGCACAGCTCAGAAGGTATCAACCAGATGGTTTACAACCGTTGCGTAGGTACACGTTACTGTGCAAATAACTGCCCTTATAAAGTACGTCGCTTCAACTGGTTCGCTTACTTCAACAACGAGAAGTTCGCAACAGAGAACTATATGATGAACCACGACCTCGGTAAAATGGTGCTGAACCCGGACGTAACAGTTCGTGCCAGAGGTGTGATGGAGAAATGTACATTCTGTGTGCAGCGTGTGCAGCTAGCCAAGTTGGAGGCGAAGCGCGAAAACAGAAGACCACGCGATGGGGAAGCTGTAAGCGCCTGCGCCCAGTCTTGCCCAACAGAGGCTATCGTATTCGGTGACATGAAAGACCCGAACAGCCGTATCTCCAAGATACTGGCTCGTGAGCAGGGTGAGCGTGCTTTCCACGTGCTGGAAGAGCTTAATACGCAGCCGAACGTAACGTACCTGACTAAGATTAGAAATTTAGCTTAATTAAATAATTCGAGAGCGTTATGCAGCATGTATCTCCGATAAGAGAGCCTCTTGTAACGGGGGGGAAAACATACCACGACATCACTGAAGATGTCTGCAGACAAGTGGAGGCGGGACCCAACCCACGTTGGGCCGCCGGCCTTGCTGTTGCCCTGGTAGGTTTAGCCATATTTATATATTCAGTTTACCGTACCCTCTGGTACGGTATTGGTGAGTGGGGTCTGAACAGAACAGTAGGCTGGGCCTGGGACATCACAAACTTCGTGTGGTGGGTAGGTATCGGCCACGCGGGAACGCTGATTTCCGCTATCCTTTTGCTGTTCCGTCAGAAGTGGAGAACCTCCATTAACCGTGCAGCAGAGGCGATGACCATTTTCGCCGTAATCTGTGCCGCCATGTTCCCGGTGTTGCACATGGGCCGTCCCTGGTTAGCGTACTGGGTACTTCCTTTGCCAAACACCTTCGGATCGCTTTGGGTTAACTTTAACTCGCCGCTTCTCTGGGACGTATTCGCGATTTCAACATACTTCTCTGTATCACTTGTTTTCTGGTACATCGGTCTGATACCGGACTTTGCAACCATCCGGGACAGAGCAACAGGGCCCATCGCCAGAAGAGCTTATGCTATGCTATCCTTTGGATGGACAGGCTCAGCGAAAGCATGGTCACGCTATGAAACAGTTTCCCTGATTCTGGCAGGTCTGGCAACACCACTGGTACTTTCGGTACACACCATCGTATCTATGGACTTTGCAACCTCTGTGATTCCGGGCTGGCACACAACCATCTTCCCTCCATACTTCGTGGCAGGTGCGATCTTCTCTGGGTTTGCGATGGTACTTACCCTGATGATCATCACACGCAAGTTGTTCCACCTCGAGGATTACATTACCCTGGAGCACGTGGAGTCAATGAACAAGGTAATTATCCTGACAGGTTCTATTGTAGGTGTGGCCTATACAACAGAGTTCTTCATTGCCTGGTATTCTCAGGTAGAGTATGAGCAGTATGCCTTCATTAACCGTGCCTTCGGACCATACTGGTGGGCTTACTGGTCCATGATGACGTGTAACGTAATCACACCGCAGCTGTTCTGGTTCAGAAGCATCAGAAGAAGCCTTACAGCAACTTTCATCATCTCCATCTTTGTGAACATTGGTATGTGGTTCGAGCGATTCGTAATCATCGTAACCTCCCTGCACAGAGACTACCTGCCTTCTTCGTGGGCAATGTTCTCTCCAACCATCATCGACGTTGGGGTTTATGTAGGAACAATAGGTTTGTTCTTCACGCTGTTCCTGTTGTTCTGTAAGTTCTTCCCGGTAGTGAACATGGCAGAGGTGAAGGCTATCCTGAAGTCATCTTCAGAAGTGACACACACGCATGCAAATACCATGCATGGTACAGACAGAGATTTGAACACTAATACTGATCACAGATATGAATAAGAAATTCGTTCTTGGTATATATGACGATGAGGATGTACTGTTACATGCCATCGAGAATATCCGGGCTACCGGTACTAACATATACGATGTGTTTTCTCCTTATCCTGTACACGGTATTGATGATGTGTTAGGCATAAAGCGTTCAAGATTACCAATCGTAGCTTTCTTCTGCGGACTTTTCGGAACGTCTTTCGCACTTTGGATGCAAATCTGGATGCTGGGTTTTGACTGGCCAATGATCATAGGTGGTAAGCCGCACATCGCTCTTCCATCTTTTATTCCAGTAACGTTCGAGTTAACCGTGCTTTGTGCTGCATTCGGTATGGTGATAACCTTCTTTATAGTGAGCAGGTTAAAGCCGTCGTTGCGCGTGAACGTGTTCGACAAACGCTCTACAGACGATAAGTTTGTAATGGCGATTGAGGTTAAAGAAGGTGTAACTGATCTTTCAGCTTTAAACAAACTGCTTCGCTCTAATGGCGCAGTAGAAGTTAATGAGAAGGAGGTAGTAAAGTAATGAAAAGATTTTCAAAAATAAGTTTACAGGCCTCTGCTGTGCTTTTCTCCTCTGCACTGGTGTTTGCCTGCAACGACCCGCAAAGTCCAGGACTGGAGTATGCCCCTGATATGTATCATCCAGTTGCCCTGGATCCATATTCTCAGGTAAAAGAGAACAAGTATAACCCGGGCGGTATGAACATGCGTGAGCCAGCGCAAGGCTCTGTAGCGCGTGGCAAGCAGGGATACAATTTATACCTGTCAATAGATACTGCAGAAGTAGCCGGCGTTGAATTAACTAACCCGCTGCTTACGCAGCAGGACAGACAGGGTATAAGTGCTGAAGAGCATCTGGCACGTGGTAAGGTTCTGTATTCTCGCTTTTGCGCTCCATGCCATGGTGAGCAAGGCGATGGACAGGGACTGGTTGGCGTGAAATACAAAGGTGTTCCTTCTTTCTCAGCTGGTAGAGTTGCAGAGCTTCCTGAAGGACATATCTACCACGTGATAGCACAGGGTAGAGGACGTATGATGCCGTACGGGTCACAGCTGAACCCGACAGAGCGTTGGCAGGTGGTAATGTATGTGCAGCAGCTTCAAAAAGGAGCAGGTGCAGATGTAGCAACAACAGAGCAGACAGAAGAAGAGGCTGGTGGCGAGACCATCACAGATAACCCGGTTACTGGTACACCAGGTAGCGAGCTTCCTGCAGATAATCAAACTCCTCAAAACTAAGTCTAAGGCATAATACTAAAGGATAATGACAGAAGAAAGACTCATCATTAGCAGGAAAACGAATAACAGGTTTTTCTTAATGATAGCTGTAGGTGTAGTTTTACTTATAGCAGGTATCATCTTTGCGGCCGCAGGCGGAGGAGCTGAACATGGTGCAGAAGGAGGACATGGTGCCGCTGCTGCTGGTCATGAAGCAGTGTCCTGGAGCAAGCGCTTGTTTGTTAACCTGTGGATGAACAACGTTTATTTCACAGGTATTGCCCTGATAGGAACATTTTTCGTGGCTGTACAATACGTGGCTTATGCCGGATGGTCAGTACTCATCAAAAGGATTCCGGAGGCACTCAGCTATTACCTGCCAATTGGAGGTGTGCTGATGTTGCTTATTTATCTTTTCGGTTCACACGACATTTTCCACTGGACTCACGAATACCTGTACGATATCAATGATCCGCGTTACGACCCAATCATTGCAGGTAAAAGAGGTTATCTGAATACAGCGTTCTTCCTGATTCGTATGGCCCTTTACTTTGGCCTTTGGATCTGGTTCTTTATGTGGTTGAGAAGAGAATCTATCAACGAAGACCTGTACGGCGGCACCAGCTACTACCATAAGAGTATCCGCATCTCTGCCATGTTCCTGGTAGTATTCGGTATTACTTCATCTACTTCAGCATGGGACTGGGTATTGTCTATTGATACACACTGGTTCTCTACCATGTTTGGCTGGTACGTGTTTGCCAGCTGGTGGGTATCCGGCCTTGCTGCCATAACCCTTACAGTAATCCTGTTGAAGCAAAACGGTTACCTGAGAATGGTTAACGCAAACCACCTGCACGATTTAGGTAAGTTTGTATTTGCCTTCTCTATCTTCTGGACATACATTTGGTTCTCACAGTTTATGCTGTACTGGTATGCCAACATTCCGGAAGAAGCCATCTATTATTTAGAGCGTTTGGGCGGTAATGGCGGTCACTACAAATGGATCTTTTTTACTAACCTAATTATAAACTTTGCCTTCCCTTTCCTTGTTCTTATGACAAGAGATGCAAAGCGCCAGATGATCATGCTGAAGATAGTAACTATCGCCATTCTGATTGGTCATTGGCTCGACTTTTACCTTATGATGATGCCAGGTACATTGCGCGAAGGGGCAGGTATAGGGTTGATTGAAATCGGTACAGCGCTGCTATTCCTGGGAGTTTTCCTGTTAACATTCACAAAAGGATTGGCAAAGGCTTCTCTGGTTCCATTGAACCATCCGTTCGTGGAGGAGAGTGTTCATCATCATGTTTAGAGATTATACTAAAAGCGTTATATAATGATTACAATCGCCATAGTTTTATCCATCGTTCTTTTATTAGTCATCCTGTTCCTCCTCTTCAGGATAGGTACCCTGGTTTCCATATTCAAGGGATCTTCGGAACGAGCAGCAGGTACTACTAAAACCAGTAACCGTGTAAACGGTACTTTGCTCCTTATCTTCTTGTTTGGTGGAGGAGCCGCTTTTGCCTGGTCATTTATCAAGTACTGGGAAGAGATGAACCAGCCGCTTGCCTCTGTGCACGGCGACTGGACTGACAGTTTGTTCTGGACAACCATGATCATCATCGGTATCGTGTTTGTCATCACACAAATCCTGCTTTTCACTTACTCTTACAGATACCAGCACCAGGACAATAAAAGAGCCTACTATTATCCGCACAACAACAAAATAGAGATTGTGTGGACGATGATCCCTGCCATTGTAATGGCGCTGCTTGTGTTCGGTGGCTGGAAAACCTGGACTAAGATTACAAGCGAAGCTCCTGAAGAATCTGTGGTAGTGGAAGTAATGGGCAAGCAGTTTAACTGGATGATTCGTTACCCGGGTGCTGATGGTAAGTTAGGTGTAGCTAAAACCACTTTAATGGATGCTACAAACGAGTTCGGAGTGGACTTCAGCGACAGAAGCGCGATGGATGACATCATCAACCCAACGCAGATTCACGTGCCGAAGGGTAAGCCTGTTCTGTTAAAGATTCGCTCAAAAGACGTTATCCATAGCGTGTTCCTGCCTCACTTCCGGGTGAAAATGGATGCTGTGCCAGGAATGCCAACTAAATTCTGGTTTGTACCTACAAAAACTACGCAGGAAATGCGCAATGAAACAGGTAACCCTGACTTCAATTATGAGCTTGCCTGTACAGAAGTTTGTGGTCGTGGTCACTTCGCTATGCGATTTGTACTGGTAGTGGACGAGCCGGAAGACTATGAGGAATGGATAGCAAGTCAACCACCTTTTGTAGAGCAGAACCCTGATGTGTTAGCCAAATTCTCAACTGAAACTCCGAAACAGATTGTGCTCGGGAAATCAACTGAAGAAAAAGCAGAAGAAGTAAAAACAGAGTTGTAGCATTTAAATACTTTTGACTATGTCGAGTACAGATATTTCCATCAACCACGATATACATCACGCGCATGAGGAGCATGATCACCACCATGATCAGAACTTCTTTGAGAAGTATATCTTTAGCCAGGACCATAAAGTAATCGCCAAGCAGTTCCTTTTTACTGGTATTGCCTGGGCGTTTGTAGGAGGTTTCCTGTCTATCCTATTCCGTTTACAACTAGCCTGGCCAGAAGCAACTTTCACTTTCCTGGAGCCAATTCTGGGTGGCTGGATTAACAATGGTAAGCTAAACCCGGAGTTCTATCTGGCACTGGTAACCATGCATGGTACCATCATGGTGTTCTTCGTGCTTACAGCAGGTTTGAGCGGTACGTTCAGTAACTTCCTTATCCCGCTGCAGATTGGTGCACGTGATATGGCATCTGGTTTCATGAACATGCTGTCTTACTGGATCTTCTTCCTGTCAAGTGTAGTCCTGTTTGCATCGCTGTTCATCGAAACAGGGCCTGCAGCGGGTGGCTGGACAGTTTATCCGCCGCTAAGCGCATTACCACAGGCCATTGAAGGTTCTAAGGGTGGTATGACCATGTGGCTTATCTCTATGGCCCTTTTCATCGTGTCTCAGTTGCTGGGTGGTGTTAACTATATCACAACAGTAATCAACCTGAGAACAAGAGGATTGTCGATGACGAAGCTGCCCCTTACTATCTGGGCTTTCTTCCTGACAGCTATCCTGGGTCTGCTTGCTTTCCCGGTGCTGTTCTCTGCCGCGCTTCTTCTGATTTTCGACAGAAGCTTCGGAACCAGCTTCTTCCTGTCTGATATTTTTATCGCTGGTGAAGCTCTTTCTCAGACTGGTGGTAGCCCAATCCTGTTCCAGCATTTGTTCTGGTTCCTTGGTCACCCGGAAGTATATATCGTGATCATGCCTTCTTTCGGTATTGTATCAGAGGTAATATCAACTAACTCACGTAAGCCTATCTTTGGTTACAGAGCGATGATTGGTTCCCTGATTGGTATCTCGTTGCTATCGTTCGTTGTGTGGGCGCACCACATGTTCGTAACGGGTATGAATCCTTTCCTTGGTTCAGTGTTCATGTTCCTGACGCTGATTATTGCAGTGCCTTCGGCCGTAAAGGTTTTCAACTGGCTTGCTACACTTTGGAGAGGTAACATCAGGTTTACATCCGCTATGATGTTTGCAGTTGGCTTTGTGTCCCTGTTTATTTCAGGAGGTCTGACTGGTATTATCTTAGGTAACTCTGCGCTGGACATTCAGCTGCACGATACTTATTTCGTAGTGGCTCACTTCCACCTGGTAATGGGTGCTGCTGCCTTCTTTGGTATGTTTGCAGGTGTTTACCACTGGTTCCCCAAGATGTTCGGCCGTTTGATGGACGAGAAATTAGGATACGTTCACTTCTGGCTAACATTTGTGTCAGTTTACCTGGTGTTTATGCCAATGCACTACATCGGTATTGCCGGTTTCCCTAGAAGATACTACGCCTGGACAGGTTTTGAAGCTTTCAGTGGATTTGCAGATATGAATGTTTTCATCACGATTTCTGCAATCATGGGCTTTACAGCACAATTTATCTTCCTGTTCAACTTTGTGTACAGCATCTTCCGTGGACGTAAGTCAACTGCCAATCCTTGGCACTCTAATACACTGGAGTGGACAACACCAGTGTTGCCAGGACATGGTAACTGGCCAGGACCGATTCCTGCCGTTTACAGATGGCCGTACGACTATAGCAAGCCGGGTTCAGTTGAAGATTATATTCCTCAAAACGTACCTTTCTCTCAAACGCAGTCTTCAAACCTGCCACAAGAGAGAGACTTTGAATAGTTAGTTAATGGCTCAAAAGTCATTTAGCAGTAAAAAATTTAGAAATATTGGCTTAGTAACAGTATTTGCTGTTTACTTTCTGATATTAGTCGGAGGAATTGTTCGAAGCACAGGTTCCGGAATGGGTTGCCCAGACTGGCCAAAATGCTTCGGAAGCTGGGTTCCTCCGACTGATGTCAGCCAGTTACCTGAAGATTACCTAGAGGTATACAAACAAAAGCGAATAGAGAAAAACGAAAAGTTAGCGGCTACTTTAGATAAGCTCGGCTTAGAGCAGATGGCTGCCACTATCTTTTCACACCCAAGTCAGTACATCGAGACAGAGTTCAATGTTACCAAAACCTGGATCGAATACCTGAATCGCTTAGTAGGTGTACTAATAGGTATTTTTGTTTTTCTGACAGTTGTTTACGCTGTTCCTTTTCTGAAACGCGATAAGAAAGTTTTTTACCTGGCGTTCGGAAGTTTTGTGCTGGTGGGGCTGCAGGGTTGGTTAGGTTCTATTGTTGTCTCTACTAATCTTTTGCCGATTACAGTAACGGTGCATATGGCGCTGGCTCTCGTGCTGGTGGCTATGCTGCAGTATGCGGTTGCCCGTGCGCAGAAAGATAACTTTCATAGTCATCTGATTTATTCTTCGAAAATAAACGGACTGTTGTGGTTACTTGGTCTGATTACGTTCGGACAGATTCTGCTGGGCACACAAGTACGGGAGGAGGTAGACATTGTCGCTTCTACTTTTGGTGGTGCAAACAGAGAGCAATGGATAGAGAGGCTTGGGTTGAATTTTTACATACACCGTTCCTTCTCCATTCTTGTACTCGCTCTGCATCTGTATGTAGCTTTCCTGCTTTATGGACTTAAGGACAGGGCCATTACCAGAATGACCCATCTGATGCTGGCAGTAGTTGCGCTGGAAATAATAATGGGTATAGGAATTACTTATTTAGCTATACCACCAATATTACAGCCGTTGCACTTAACGTTTGCAGCCATACTGTTCGGATTGCAGTTTCAGTTGTTAATAGTTTATCATTATGCCTCTCGTGGGGCAGTTAAAAAGTCAGTAGTAGTACATCGATAGCGTTATGTTAGTAGAACAAACTTCGTCGTTACTGCCTGCTTCGTCTATGGCACAAAAAGCAAAAGCGTATTTCAAACTCTTGAAGTTCAGATTAAGCTTTACGGTAGCTTTTTCAAGTGCTATAGGCTATATATTAGGTTTTCCGGGTGCCGACTATATCAGTATTGCATTAGTTATGCTGGGAGGTTTGTTAGTAACAGGCTCCGCTAACATTATCAATCAGGTCCTGGAAAAAGACCTGGACAAACACATGAAGCGGACAGCTAAGAGGCCTTTACCTACAGGCGAGGTATCGGTGACAGAAGCTGTTGTTTTCTGTGGCCTATTAGGCGTGGCAGGGCTTGCGGTTCTTGGACTGTATTTTAACTGGCTGACTGCAGCACTTTCGCTTCTTTCGCTGGTGCTGTATGGCTTTGTATATACTCCCTTAAAGCGCGTAAGCCCTATCTGTGTGTTTGTGGGTGCTATACCAGGAGGTATGCCACCGCTTATCGGGTGGGTAGCTGCAACGGGCGTGTTAGGAGCCGAAGCCTGGATACTTTTTGGAATTCAGTTTATATGGCAGTTTCCGCACTTCTGGGCAATTGCCTGGGTGCTTGATGATGATTATAAGAAGGCAGGTTTTAAAATGCTTCCGATGGAAGGAGGCAAAAACCTAAAGACAGCCATTCAAATCATGATTTATACCCTGATGTTGATACCGCTGAGCCTGCTGCCGCTGCAGTTCGGCATGACAGGTGTTACATCAGCGATGATCGCAGTGGTTTGCGGAGTGCTGTTCCTGGCCCAAACCTTTTACCTGATGCGTACCTGCTCAAAAAAGGCCGCCATGAGTATTATGTTTGGGTCTTTTTTGTATCTGCCTATTGTGCAGATAGCGTTTGTATTAGATAAGATATAAGGTGTAGCCATGGCTAACGGGCATATAAAAGAAAATGAGACTAACACAGGAGGGAGCCCACTAAAGTTCTCCCTCTGGTTGATTATTATAAGTATTATCATGATGTTTGCAGCTTTTACGAGTGCATACATCGTAAGACGGGAAGAAGGTAACTGGTTAGAGTTCGATTTGCCGGAAATCCTTCTTGTGAATACAATCATCATTGTGATAAGCAGTATCACAATGCAGCTGGCATACAATGCGGCTAAAAACAATAACTTGAAGTTGCTTAAGTTCATGCTGGTTGCTACCCTCGTTCTGGGTGTTGCTTTCCTGGCAGGGCAGTGGAGCGGGTGGGCAGACCTTGTAGAGAACAATGTGTACTTCGGAGGTACAGGCAGTAATCCTGCCGGTTCATTCCTGTATGTGCTGACAGGAGTGCATGGTTTCCACCTGATCACAGGGTTAATATTTGTAACCATCACCTTCCTGAGCAGCTTAAAGTACAAAGTGCATTCTAAAAACTTGCTTCGGATACAATTGTGTACGACCTACTGGCACTTTTTAGGAGGACTTTGGCTATATTTGTATATATTCTTAAGAGTAAATCACTAAACACGTTTTTCAATAATAAACTATGTCTTCTACTTCAACTACGCTGGAAACACCAAATTCAGGTACATGGGACGGTGGTAACGAGCCATTGAAAGCGAGCTATGGTAAACTCATGATGTGGTTTTTCCTGCTCTCTGATGCGTTCACATTTGGTGCTTTTCTAATTGTCTATGGTTTAGCTCGCCACAAGCATTTGCCATACACTGGCGAACCGGAGGCTTTCGCCTTCTCAACGCAGTGGTGGCCAATTCCAGAGAAAGTGTTCAATGCTTTCCCGGGTTTTCATGGTGTAGACCTACCGCTTGCCTTCGTGGCTTTGATGACCATGATACTCATCCTCAGCTCCGTAACCATGGTGTTGGCGGTAGAGGCAGGACATAGAATGGATAAGAATGATGTGCAGAAGTGGTTGCTGTGGACAATCCTGTTTGGTGCTACCTTCCTAGGATGCCAGGCATGGGAGTGGGCACACTTTATCACAGGTGATGAGCAAGGAATGCTCTTAGCTGATGGTACGCGTATTGTAGGTGCAAACCTAACTGTAAACCAGTATGGGCCGCCCTTGTTTGCTGACCTGTTCTTCTTTATCACAGGTTTCCACGGAACACACGTATTCTCCGGAGTTGTATTGCTGATTATGATTTTCATCAATACAGTAAATGGTGTCTACCACAAGCGCGGACACTATGAGATGGTGGAGAAAGTTGGTCTGTACTGGCACTTTGTAGACCTTGTGTGGGTATTCGTGTTCACGTTCTTCTATCTAATCTAATTTAAGAGGAAATAACTTACAGCACTTTGCTATAGTATAACTAAGTATACAAGAGCATATTACTGTAGAACTTAAGATATTTGAATTATATGGCATCGCATCATCATAACAACGACATGCACCACACCGGTGACATTCCTGAACCACAAACCAAAGGTATCTGGAAAACATTTTTCATCCTTGTAGGTATCACGGCACTTGAATTCGTGTTTGCCTTCTTCATGGAAGCGGGTACTGCCCGTAACGTTATCTTTATCATTCTGACACTATTCAAAGCGTTCTATATTGTAGCGGAATTCATGCACTTGAAGCATGAGACAAAAGCGCTTATATGGACCATTATTATTCCTTTGGCGCTTATTGTCTGGCTAATGGTGGCACTGCTTTCAGAAGGAAGTTATTACTTTGAAGCTGTCAACAATTACTTTCAGTAAGTAAAATCAACATGAGTAATTTTAAGGCACTAATATTAGGACTCCTACTATTAGTGCCTATTCTTATTTTAGTCTTTGTGGGTGTGTTTGGGGAGCATCATTTCACGCTACCTTATTTTCGCCCGCAGGTAGATGCCGCCGGACAAGTGCAGTACACAGCCGAAGGCGATACAATTTTTCAAACCGCCCCCAATTTTTCTCTTACCTCCAAGCAGGGTGAAACCTTCTCACAAGCAGACCTGGAGGGAGATATCTATGTAACACACTTCTTTTCCACTGACTGCCCACCAGCTTGTCGAAAAATAACCTCACAACTGGTGCGTGTGCAGGAAGCTTTTGAAACCAATCCTGAAGTAAAAATTGTCTCTATTACAGTAGCACCTGAAACCGATTCTCTGGAAGCCTTGCAAGATTATGCCGCCCATTACGGTGCAAAAGAAGGCAAATGGTTTTTTTTAACAGGAGACAAACAGGCTATCTACAGGCTGGCCGCTGAATGGTATGAACTACCGGTATCACAAGAACCGAAAAAGCCTTTTACCTACAGCGACAAGCTATGGCTGACAGATAAAGAAGGGAAAATCAGGGGGATTTATAACGGTTTAGAACAATCGGAGACGGACCGGTTGAGAACAGAAATAAACGTTTTGCTGGATGAATACAGTAAGAGAAAATAAAAAATTGACGAGTGGAGCTGATAAGAAGTTCCTTACCCTTATTGCAGTGCTGTCTGTTGTGATACCCGTTGTGGTGGCTGCACTTTTCTACATGCCGAAAGACGGCAACAGTTCGGTTGATGTTTCCTACTTACCGGCATTTCATGCTATCCTAAATTCACTTACGGCTATAGCACTGGTTATTGGCTATGTTAGCATCAAGCGTCAGAACATGAAAAACCATAGGGCGGCTATGCTGGCAGCCTTTGGCTTGTCTTCCATCTTCCTCGTGTCCTATGTTACCTACCACTTCCTGGGGCAGCATACGGTTTATGGCGGAGAAGGAGCTTTAAAGTATATCTACTATTTTATACTTCTAACGCATATTGTGCTTGCCGTTGTAATTGTACCGCTGGTGCTGCTTTCTGTGTACTTTGGCATTACAAACCAGTTGGCACGCCACCGGCGCGTTTCCCGCTGGACTTTCCCAATTTGGCTGTATGTGGCTGTCACAGGTGTTCTGGTCTACTTGCTGATATCACCGTATTATAGTTAAACCACTCACTACTTTTGATTGTTAATACTGTAATGAGAACGAAGATGAAAAATATACTTGCCGCTATTGCTCTGACACTGATGCTTGTTTTTTCTGGCACCGATGCTTACAGCCAGTGTGCCATGTGTCGTGCCACAGTTGAGTCTAATGTTGGTACCGGAAAAGGGCATAACCATGAACCGGAATCTGAAGTAGGTTCTGGACTGAATACAGGTATTCTCTACCTGATGGTGATACCGTACCTGCTCATTGGCACCATCGGCTTTCTTTGGTATAAGAACAGCCGCAAGAAGGCCAAAGCATAGTCCTCAGGAGAGGTGCTAGAATTGCCTGCCGGTTCCTGCAATGCGGGGAACCGGCAGGCAATTTCTGTTCAGGTAGAGCTGTAAACTAATGCTTTGTCTCTTTTCCGGAGCCTGACAAAGTCAACGTTTCAGCAAACGGTAGCACGATTTTTGAATCTATAGGCGTTATCCTACGTTTTGCTTAAATTCGTAGATAAACTACGCTGATTTGAACCGGAAATTTACTCCTTTACTTCTTTTGGCTGTGTCGCTGCTGTGCTTTTTAGCTACAGCTGCACTACACTACAATATTCTCTTTACCGCCCCCGCTGTAGATCATAGCGCAGATATAGCTGCTATTGCAGAGCGGGTGCAACAGGATATTGACAAGGCACATCGAAATGCTGAAGAAATTGGGCAGCAACTCGGGGAAAACAGTATATCCTTTACCTCCTTACTGCGCAAAGCAGAATATCCTATCTTTATTTACCGGGGCAACCGGCTTGTCTTCTGGTCTTATCATGCCATCGCCCCTGAACTTGATTTGCCAACGCCTGCAAACCGGCTGATGGCCATCAGGAACCAGTACGGCAGCTTTGTAGTAGTACCGCACCGGGTTAGAAACTATGATATTGAGGTCTACATTCCCCTGCAGCTGAACAACCCAATCAACAGTGCCCACTTAAATCCGGAACTGAAGAACGGGGTGTTCAAGACCGTGAACGGTGATCTGGTGTGGGACCCTGCAGCAGACCTTCCGAAAGTATATAGCCAGAGTGGCAATTTTCTTTTTGCTGTAAATTTCAGAGATGCAGCCGACAAGGCACCCTTTGATACACTTGAATTGATACTGCTGCTGGCAGGAGCCGTCTTCTTCGTTTTGTTTAGCATTGCGGTAGCCAAACACTTTGTCCGGCAGGGACAATATAGCAGAGGTATCTTATTGTTCCTGGTGCTCATAGCCGTGTTCCGGCTGGCGCTGTTGCTGCTGGACTTGCCTTATGCTATAACGGAGGTTAAGTTCTTCGATCCCAAACTATATGCAGCCTCCTTCTGGTCTCCCTCTATAGGGGACCTGGCCTTGAATATGCTGCTGTTGGTGACAGTTGCCGGTTCAGGTTTATATCTTTTTGCCCGTAACAATGTAATCACACAGCTTTATGCAATGCCCCAAAAGCAGGCACGGGTGCAGCAGGTAATATGCATGACTGTTTTTTACCTGCTGCTGCTGCTGCTTTTCCAGTTCTACTTCAACATCTACCATAATACGCCACTTACACTGGATATCAGCCGCTCCCTGGAACTGAGCAAGTATAAAATTGTGCTGTTCGGCATTATGCTGCTACAGACCATTGCCCTGTGCATGTTTACCTATATGCTGGCCACTGTTGTGTCGGTGCTGCTCTACAAGCAGTCGAAGGTTTGGGCGTTCAAAATGCTCCTGGTAGTGGGAGGTCTTTTATTAGTGCCTACTACTCTTTTTCTGCCGGAGCTTTCTATCATCATTCTGGTGGGTTTCCTTTTCTGGCTCATTATTATTCTGGCGGCGCAGCACCGGCATGCTGTAAGCCTTGCGTACCGCACTTACCTTTTCTTGTTCTTAGTGCTCATTATCAGTGCCTTTACAGGTGCCTTATCGCTTTACTCGCATTATCACAGCGAGCTAAAGCTATACAAGCAGGAATTTGCCTATAATCTTCTGCAGGATAATGATGTGTTAGGCGAATACCTGCTGGTGGAAGAGGTAACTGGTAGGATAGCCTCTGACGAAATGATTCAAATGCAGATGATGGGCCCTTATGTGGATGCTCCCTTCATCAAGAGAAAAATTATAAAGCAATACCTGCCAAGCCATTTCGACCGGTATGAAGTAACGGTAATGCTCTTCGACAGTGAAGGAAATGCGCTCGAAAGTGCAGATCCGTCTGCGATGACCTTGCAGGAGCTCCGGGCACGTTTTGATACACCCCAGTCGCAGACGGAGCATGAGGACCTGTTTCTGCTGAAGGACCCTACCCGCTCTGATGCCCGAGTCTATCTCAAGTTAATTAAAGTGCCCGTTAATAATTACCATATCGGCACCATCGCCTTACAGCTGACGCTTAAAAAACTACAGCCAAACAGTGTTGTGCCGGAACTGCTGGTAAATCAGAAATATACAAAGCCGTTCCGGCGCGACATGCTGAGTTATGCTTTTTACAGCGGAAACAAACTGCGCCACAGCCAGGGGGAGTACGATTATGCGACTAACTTTGACCGGAGGCTGCTGCGGCGACAGGAACTGTACAGGCAGGGCGCTAACCAGAATGACTTTCACCACTTCGGCGTGCGCAGTGGCAACAATCAAACGCTCGTCATTTCCACAGAGGAATATGGTGCGCAGGAAATCCTGTCAAACTTTTCTTTTCTGTTTCTGATGTTCGTGGCGGGGCTGGTGCTTTGTGGTTTGGTTTACCTGCTGCTGCAGCGCCACCGCTTGCAGGAGTTTACCCCCAACTTCAGTACCAAAATCCAGATATTCCTGAACTTTGGTATTCTGTTGCCTCTGCTGATGGTAAGTATTGCCACCGCCGGTCTTGTGACTACCTCCTATAAGAAGGATTTGATGGAGACCTATGAGCGGCGGGGAGAGGCAGTACAGGAAACACTGTCGCGGCAACTGAATTACATGCTGCTGGAGAGCAGGCGAAGCTTAGAGAACAGGATAGCAGAAATTGCAGCGATCTCCGAAACAGACATTAACCTGTACGACCGTAACGGAAAGCTACTGGTGACAAGCCAGCCTTTAATTTTTGAGACAGGGCTGTTGTCAAAACTGGTGAACCCTAAAGCCTTTGCAGCTATCTCAGAACGGCAGGCGCTGCGGGTGCTGCTGGAGGAGCAAACAGGCAACCTCTCTTTTAATGTAGTGTACCTGCCACTGCGCGACGAAAACGATACAGGTGAACTGGTAGGCTTTATAGGAATACCGTTTTTCGATTCGGAAAAAGAGCTCGATTTAAAACTTATTGAGCTGATTACGACCACAATGAACATTTTTACGGTAATGTTTATTACGTTTATGGTGCTGACTTTTTTTGCGTCCCGAACACTAACGGTACCGCTGCGCATGCTGGCCGATAAACTGAAACGAACATCCTTAACCGGTAAAAACGAGATGCTGGCCTATGAAGGGGCAGATGAAATCGGCATGCTGGTAAACGAGTACAACCGTATGCTGCTCACCTTGGAGCAGAACAAGCAGGACCTGGCGGTGCAGGAGAAAGAAGCAGCTTGGCGCGAGATGGCCCGGCAGGTGGCGCACGAAATCAAGAACCCGCTCACGCCCATGAAGCTCTCGCTGCAGTACCTGCAAAAAGCTATTGCCGAGAAGCGCCCTAACACAGAGCAAATGATTGAAAAGATATCGCATACGCTGATTACGCAAATCAATATACTCAGCGATATCGCCACCTCCTTCTCCAGCTTCACTAACATGCCGGAGCCAAAGGCAGAGCCAATGGACATAACTGCTGCCCTGCACAAAGCCGCCGACTTACACAACGACCCGGCCACCGCGGTGCTGAAGAAATGCATCCCGGACGAGGAGGTGATTGTGAAGGCAGATGAAAGCCTGATGGTGCGTACCTTCAACAACCTGCTGTTAAACGCCATACAGGCAGTGCCAGCCAGTCGGAAACCTCAGATTGAGGTGAAGTTAGAGAAGAGGGATAACAAAGAAGTGCTGATTTCTATCAGTGACAATGGCAGCGGTATACCGGAGGAAATCCGCAGCAAAGTGTTTATTCCAAACTTCAGCACGAAGTATACAGGTTCAGGCATAGGCCTGGCCGTTGCCAAACGAGGTATCGAAAACGCAGGTGGGCGTATTTGGTTTGAGACAGAGGAAGGGAAAGGCACCACGTTTTTTATCTCGTTACCGCTGGCATAGCATGGGCAGGAGAGGGTGCTATATAGCGTTGCTGCTTTTTGGGCTGAGCTTGCCACTTTTGGCACAGACGCCTGTGAACAACCAGCGCTGCCTCTGGATGCCCCTTACTGCGATGCCGCAGCAACTCGACTCGCTTACGCTTGACCCCGGTTCGGTAACATTCTCACACCCTAAAAAGGAGGAGTTTGGCTTTGACTATAACTACAGCCTGAATGAGTTTACCCTCACCCGTTTCCCGGCTCCTGATTCTGTGGCAATTGATTTTCTGGGCACAATGCAGGCCCTGCGCGATTCGGTGCTGGTTTGTTTCCGGGTAATGCCCCTGAAACTCACGAAGCCTGCCTTCAAGCGCGACATTTCCAAGCTGGAGATGAGTTCTTTCCAAGACCGCTTTTACCAGGAAGAGATTGCCACAAAAGAAGAGATATTCAAAACGCCGGGGCTAAACAAGACGGGTAGCATCTCGCGGGGGATTTCTTTTGGCAACACGCAGAACGTGTTCGTGAACTCGGCCCTGAACCTGCAGTTGGATGGTAAACTGACCGACGACATCAGCATCACGGCGGCCATCACTGATCAGAACATTCCTTTTCAGCCGGAGGGGAACACGCAGCAGCTACAGGAGTTTGATAAAGTATACATTACCCTGAGGCACCGGCTCTGGCAACTGACGGCTGGCGATGTGGTGCTGCAAAACAAGCCCTCGTACTTTCTGCAGTTCTACAAGAACGTGCAGGGCGGCGCCTTTGAGACAAAGTTTGGCAGCACACCGGGGCGGAAAGGCGTGACTACAGTAGCAGCCTCTGTGGCCAAGGGAAAGTTTGCCTCACAGACACTACAGGCGCAGGAAGGAGTGCTGGGGCCCTACAGGCTGCGCGGACCTAATAACGAGCGCTTTATTATCGTGCTGGCTAACTCTGAGCGTGTGTTCCTGGACGGCAGGCTGCTGGTGCGTGGCTACGATTATGACTATGTCATCGACTATAATCAGGCAGAGATAACGTTTACCACCCGCCACGTTATTACGAAGAATACCCGTATCAAAGTAGATTTCGAGTACTTCGACCAGAACTATAGCCGCAGCATTTACCACCTCAACCATTACCAGAACCTGGGCAAGCTGAAGGTGTACGGCAATTACTACAACGAATCCGACAACCCGAACAACCTCATTAACCTGAACCTGCAGAACGAGGAGAAGCGTCTGCTGGCCAGTGTGGGCGATAGCCTGAATTTAGCTGTCAGCACCGGTGCTGACAGTGTCGCCTTCGACCCGACACAGGTACTTTATACCAAACGTGATACGGTGTACAACGATGGTCAGGCTGCCGCCTCCATCTTCGTTTACTCCAACAGCCCGGATTCCGCCTTCTATAACGTGAGCTTTACAGAAGTGGGGGCTAACAACGGTGATTATGTGCTGGCGAACAGTGCCGTAAACGGGCGCATGTACCGTTGGGTAGCACCCATAAACGGAAGGCCGCAGGGGAACTATGCCCCGCTTCGGGTGCTGCCTACTCCCAAAAAGAAGCAGCTGATAACACTGGGCGGCAGCTATGAACTGCAAAAGGGCGTGAGTGTCTTTATAGAGGGTGCCGTTTCCGAGAACGACATCAACCGCTTTTCCGACAGGGACTCAGATGATGACCAGGGTAAAGCCATGCGGGTAGGGTATGTGGTGCAGGATAAGCAGGTGCCTTTGCTGGGCAAGTATAAGTTAAACAGCACCCTGAACTACGAATATACCGACCAGCACTTTGTACCGATAGACCGCTATCGCCCCATCGAGTTTGACCGTGACTGGAGTTTATTAACAACTGGAAAAGCCGAAGACCATATTCTGAACTTTTCAGTGGGAGCCACGCAGGACGTAGACAACATGTTCAATTACCGCATCAGCCGGCGTTACCGGGAGGCCCAGCTAGATGGGGTGCAGCATTATGTGGATGCATTAAAGAAGGTGGGGAAACTGGTGCTGCGCAACCACCTCTTTGTACTGAACAGCGAGCAGGGGCAGCGGCAGTCTGAATGGTACCGCGGAGACCTGGGAGCAGAATATAAGTTTGGCAAGGTAACGCCTGGCTATGCCTACCGCTTTGACAAGAACAGGATTACCTCCCTAGAAACAGATTCTGTTATTGGCTCTGCCATGTATTTTGAGGAACACCTGGTGTATGTAGAGAGCGGGGATTCAGCTACTACCAAATACCGGTTAGACTACAGCCACCGCACCGACCAGCGCCCGACCAGCGCCGGTACCATGGGGCAACCGGAGGTGGGGCAGACCTATAATGCGGTGATGCAAACGCGAATCGGTGCTGAAAACGACCTGGCTCTGCAAGCCACTTACCGAAAGCTAAATGTAGCCGCCGGCAAAGACGAAGAAACAGTACAGTCGCGGGTAGACTGGAACGCGGGTTTCTTGGATGGGAGCTTCCGGTCGGAACTCAGTTATGCCACGGGTACAGGCCGGGAGCTGCGTCGTATCTATATTTTCCAGGAGACACTGCCGGGGCAGGGAACACACTACCTGCGCGATGGCGCAAGCCACAGTAACCTGAATGATTACCTGGAGGCCCAGACCGTGGACCAGCGGCGCTACATCAAAATATACCTGCCAACCGATGAGTACATCAACGCTTATACCAACCGCTTTACCTACCGCCTGACCAGTAATACGCCCCGCAGCTGGAAATCAGAGAAGGGAATGAAAGAGCACTTATCCCGCTTTTCCATGCTCACCTTCATCAGCATAGATAAGAAAACAACCGATGAAGACCTGAAGCAGCGTTTCAACCCCTTTGCCGACGACATCGCCGACCAGTTCCTGATTTCGCTGGTGAAGTCGATGCGGCACACGGTATATTTTAACCGCAGTAACCCCTTGTATGGCATGGAGTACACGGTGCAGCAAAACCAGCAGAAGTCCTTGTTGACAAACGGCTCCGAAACCCGGAACGTGAGTAGCCAAGTGCTGGCCGGGCGCTTAAACCTGAACGAGGTGCTCAGCTCCCAGCTAAGCCTGGGGCTGAATGTGCGGGAAAACCAGTCTAACTTTTTGATTTCTAAAAACTTTAAGATTGAGAGCCGGGAAGTTTCCCCGGAGCTGTCTTACCAGCCGAACACGCGGCTGCGCTTTACAGGCAAGTATCAGTATTCATTGCGTGAGGATGTACTGGCATCAGCGGAGGCAGAGCAGGAGGGAGCCTTCCATGAGTTGGGTGTAGAGGCAAAACTCAGCCAGGTGAGCAAGCGCACCTTTACCGGCAACCTCAAGTATGTAAACATAGATTTTACAGGTGATGAATTCTCCTACGTTGGCTACGAAATCCTGAACGCCCTGCGCCCTGGCAACAACATGACTTGGTCGCTGAACCTGCAGCAGCGCCTCAGCAACGGCCTCAACATCTCTCTGAACTACGACGGCCGGAAAGCCAACGGCATCGGTGCCGTGCATACCGGACGCACACAGGTGTCGGTGCTGTTTTAGGTTTAAGTGCAGGATGTTACCAGAAGACATAGGTCTAGTTTCCAATCTGACCCGCTGGTGCGAGCTTGTAGCACGTACCATTTTGTTTCCTCCGCTGTTAATGAAAACTCCATCAGTGGAGGAAAAGGCGGCTATATTTATTCTTCAAAGCTGTTTTGGAAATCCTTGTCCGAAACCAAAGCTGAAGCGGCTTTCGCCGCTAACAATACCAGCTTAGAGTACAATTGGGTAAAAAGGTACGAGCTACAAGCTCGCACCAGCGCGTGAAAAACACCAACAGCGGCGGTTTTACAGGCTACAACATCAAGCTCTCAACAATCATCAAAAAACAAGCCCCACTCACGCAAGGTAAGCAGGGCTTGTATGCTGGCAGCTGAACTAGCTAATTCATAATTCTCAATAATATTTCCCCGGAATCAGGTAGTTCTGCACGTAATCCTTTACGCCTTCTTCCAGAGTATAAAACGGCTTGTCGTAACCAATGGAGCGGAGTTTGCTCATGTTGGCTTCCGTAAAATACTGGTAGTTGTCGCGGATATTAGCCGGTGTGTCCATAAAGTCAATGTTCACTTCTGCGCCCATGGCCTCAAAGGTATTCAGGGCAAGTGCCATAAAGGTGCGGGCTTTGCCGGAGCCGAGGTTGTAGATGCCGGAGTTCTTGCGGTGGTGCATCAGGAACAGGCACACATCCACTACGTCCTTTACATAAATAAAGTCGCGCATCTGCTCGCCGTCAGCATAATTAGGGTTATGCGAACGGAATAGTGCCAGGCGGCCTTTCTCATTTATTTGGTTGTATGCATGATAGATAACAGAGGCCATTCTTTCTTTGTGATACTCATTAGGACCATACACGTTAAAGAACTTCAGACCAGCCCAGAAGAAAGGCTTCGCCGTTTGTTCCAGCGCCCATATATCAAAGTCGTTCTTCGACTCACCGTAGGGGTTCAGCGGCTTCAGCAAAGGAATAATAGACTCATCATCATCATAGCCCAGAGCGCCGGCCCCGTAGGTAGCTGCAGAAGAAGCGTACACCAGTGGAATCTGGTATTCGCAGCAGGCGTTCCACATCTTTTTGGAGTAGTCCAGGTTCAGCAGGTCGAACACATTTTTGTTAAACTCCGTGGTATCGGTGCGGGCGCCTAAGTGAAAAATAAACTCCACCTCTTCGTAGTTCTCATCCAGCCACTCAAAAAAGCCGTCTCGGTCTACAAACTCTTTTATCTTTTTATCCTGTAAATTTCTTTCTTTTTTGGCGACAGAGAAATTGTCTACCACCACAATGTTGTTAAAATTGGCCTGGTTCAGCCTGCTGACAAGGCAGCTGGCAATAAAGCCTGCGGCGCCGGTTACTACGATCATACTTTAGTTTTTAAACCTCTAACGAAATTTAGGTTAAATTTACGAAAATAAATGGAGCCGCCCTGCTGTAAGCAGGAGGCATAAATAAAATCAGGAATTTGAAACAGAAGCAAAACGAAAGCTTGTACTATCAAATAAAATGGCTGCTATGCCTTTGCCTGTTACCGGCACTGGCGGCCTGTAATCCAAAGCAGGAAAGCCAGGAGCAAATTGTGCTGGAAGACGACCTGGGGCGGGAGATAAAACTAGACGGGCAGCCTGAACGCGTGATGGCGCTGGCAACCTCTATGACAGAGATGCTGTTTGCAGTGCTGGATACAAGCATGATTGTGGGACGCACCCAAAACGACGATTATCCTGCAGCCGCGCGCACCAAACCCGTTGTGAACAATTACCCGGTGGATTATGAGCAGGTGCTGCGCCTGAAGCCAGATCTTATTTTCACAGTAGAGGGCATTACCCCTTTGGACGTGGCAGCACGGCTGGAGGAACTGGGCATACCAGTCTATTACCAGCGCTACGAAACAGTGGAGGATATATTTACTGCCCTGGAAGACATTGGTCAGATCATGGGCCGGGAGCAGCAGGCAGAACACCTGGCAGATTCTCTGAGAGAGGAGGTGGCACAGATTAGAGCTCGTCATCAAGGTCAGCCGCAGCCTTTGCGTGTACTCGGCCTGGCTAACTACGACCCTATTTATGTGTACGGCCATAACACAGCTATCACAGATAAGCTTCGCATAGTAGGTGCTGAGAATGCTGTCGAAGAAACCTATGAGCCGCTTACAAGAGAGTACATCCTCAAAAGCAATCCTGACGTCATACTGGGTGGGACACCGCAGGAGCTGGAGGAAAATTTTTTCAGCATATACCCGGAGCTTCAGAAAATAAATGCCTACCAGAACAAGCGTCTTTACAAGCCAACAACAAGTTTAATAGCGCGGCCGTCCCCGCGTGTGGTGGAGTCGATACGCGAACTGGAGCGGTTTCTTTACCCATGATCAGGTCGCTGTACTTTACGGTTGCTTTCTTACTCATTCTGGTCGTACTGGTGCTGGGGCTGCAGGTAGGCTCGTTTGAGTCTGATTTAAGCATTTTAGCAGAAGCTTTCCTCAACTACAACCCCAACGACACCACCCATTACGTGCTGGTACATCTGCGCCTGCCGCGCCTGCTCCTGGCGCTGGTGGTGGGGGCATCGCTTGCGCTGGCAGGCTACCTGATGCAGGCGATGGTAAACAACGGCCTGGCAGACCCTTATCTGTTAGGCACCGCTTCGGGGGCATCGTTAGGTGCTATCATTGTATTCTTTGGGTTTGTGCCCATAACGATCCTTGAAATTTATATGCCGCCCATTTTTGCCCTGCTGGGTGCCTTTGTGGTGACACTGGTGGTGGTGATACTTGGCTACAGGAAACGGCAGCTGATTCCGTCGCAGTTGCTGCTGGCTGGCATTGCTATCTCTTCGCTGGGAACGGCTATTGTGGGCCTGCTTACTTTTCTGTCTGATTCGGAAAGCAAATTACGAACCGTTATTTTCTGGTCTATGGGTAGCTTTGAGCGTGCCAGCTGGGCGATGCTGCCTTATCCTGCCGCGGCACTGCTACTGGCCTTGCTACTGTTTGTGTATTACCAGAAGCACCTGAATATTTTGTTGCTGGGCGAGGAGCGGGCGCAGGCTTTAGGTGTGCAGGTAGCGCGTACACGCTGGGTGATTCTGGCTACCGTGTCCGTAGTGACAGGTTTTGCAGTGGCTACCTCGGGGCCAATTGGTTTTGTAGGTTTGATCATTCCGCATGTTACCCGTGGGCTGATGGGTACCACCGGCCGCTCTAACCTCCTCTTTTGTGCTTTCGTGGGAGGTTTTTTTATGCTGCTCTGCGATTTGCTGTCGCGCATAATTTACCCGCCTGCAGGTTTGCCGATTGGAATCATTACTTCGTTCTTTGGTGTTCCTTTCTTTGTATATTTGCTACTCAGAAAGAATTACAATTTTAAAGGTTAGATGATTTACGTAAGCAGGTTAGAGCACTTCAATGCAGCACATAAGCTGCACAACCCGAACTGGTCGTTGGCGAAGAATAAGGAGGTTTTCGGGCCATGTGCAAATACCAACTGGCATGGGCATAACTATGAGTTAATCGTAACCGTGAAGGGAAAGCCTGACCCGGACACAGGCTTCGTGATTGACCTCAAAAAGCTCAGCACGCTCATCCGTACCCACATCATTGAGAAGGTGGATCATAAGAACCTGAACCTCGATGTGGCGTTTATGGAGGATAAGCTGGCCAGCACAGAGAACCTGATCGTGGAGTTCTGGAAGATTCTGGAGCCCCGCATTCAAGACATCTCCAACAAAAATGCACAGCTACACAGCCTGAAGCTTTACGAGACCCCGCGCAATTACGTAGAGTATTTCGGCGAGTAGAAGAATCTAAAGCAGGCAGGCTTATCTCGCATAAGCTGCCTGCTGTCCTTCCTGTACCTGCACGGTAGCCTTAACAGAAACAAACTGCATGAAATATTACATTATAGCCGGGGAGCGCTCCGGTGACCTGCACGCGTCTAACCTCATCAAGCAACTTCGGAAACAAGACCCGGATGCGCAGATAAGAGGCTGGGGCGGCGATATGATGCAGCAAGCTGGCATGGACCTGGTGCGTCATTACCAGGAGATGGCCTTTATGGGTTTTGCAGAGGTGCTGAAGAGCCTGCGCAAAATTCTGGGCTTTCTGAAGGAGTGCAAAGCAGATATAAAGGCGTACCAACCCGATGTGGTGATACTGGTGGATTATGCTGGCTTTAACATGCGCATTGCCAAATTTGCCAAGTCCCGGGGGCTGAAGGTGTATTATTACATATCCCCTAAAATCTGGGCCTGGAATCAGGGCCGTGTGCATAAAATCAAAAAGGTAGTAGACCGCATGTTCGTTATCATGCCTTTTGAGGAGGAGTTTTACGGCCGCTTCGATTATAAGGTGGATTATGTGGGTAACCCGGTGAATGACTCTGTAACAGATCACGTGCGCACGCCGGATTTCAGGACCAGGAATAAGCTTTACAACAACAAACCCATCATTGCCATACTGCCCGGCAGCCGCAAACAGGAAATAGAAGGCATGCTGCATGTCATGCTCAGTGTATTGCCGTCTTTCCGCGACTTTCAGTTTGTGGTGGCAGGCGTTTCCAACCTCTCTAAGGCGTACTATGAGCAGTATAACAAAGACCCGAACATCAAGATAGTCTATGACCAGACGTATGATCTGCTGGCCCATTCACAGGCTGCCCTGGTTACTTCTGGTACAGCCACTTTAGAGACAGCGCTGTTTGGCGTACCGCAGGTGGTTTGCTACAAGACCAGCGCTATTTCCTATACCATTGGTAAGATGGTCATCAAAGTGCCTTATATCTCGCTCGTAAACCTGATTGCCGATAAACCTGTGGTAACAGAGCTTATACAAGATGATTTCACGGCCAAGCAGATTGTAGCAGAGCTAAAACGGGTGTTGTTTGATAAGCATTTTATGCAGAAGCAGCAGGAGGGCTATAACCTGGTACGCCAGAAAATTGGCAACTTCAGAACAGCAGAACGTGCAGCCCAGTTGATGGTACAGTACCTGCAGGCGGACAGATACACGAATCAGGTATAGGAGCACAAGCTCCAGGAGACAAGCCTCACTGTCTGATTCACCTCTTCTAGAGGCTACATATTCCTGATGTAGCTGGCATCATACATAGAGTAACCCTTTACAAGTCTCCCTTTGAAGGGGGATGGCTTACATCTACGAGAAATCGTTCGAAGGACTGCTTTATTAAACTGTTCAGCTAAGGGAGGGCAGTTTAAATTTCTCTACCCCATCCTTATTTGAATAAACCCGTCGGAGGCTTTAATCAAACAGTACCTACGGTGCAGTTTCCCCAATCGTGTCTACTGTTTTTAAGCTGGCCCGGTTGAGCTACAAGCCCGATATCATTTTCAGGCGTAAGTTGAAGAACTCGCGCCAGTTCGCATTGGTTCTTACAACTCGTTTCCAGCAGGCAGACGTATAGAGTAAGACAGCTTAAAGGCTGTTAATGTACCACTACTTAAACACAAGAACTATGAAATCTATTATGATTGCCTTGGGGCTTACCGGCTTAACCATTGCTGTGCTGCTGATTAGTGCGGCCTCTTCCGCTGATGACGATCTGCTGGAGGATGATTCCTATATACCGAAGCCTCGTGCCTGAGCAAAGCTTTAGGATGAGTATAACTTGTCCTACCGTTGCCTGGCGAGGCATAAACAGGAAGAGGTAGCCTTTATCGGACTACCTCTTCCTGTTTATAAAATATGTGTGTCGCTGCTCTTTGGGAGGCTTATTTTCTTTTAGCTTAAGCTACTTTCAGTTGCTTAAGGCTCGACTTTTCAAACTTTTCGCGGGCGTACTTGCCGGTAATGGTCAGTTCTTTTGTGCCTTCCTCTGATGGCAACTCAAACATGGCATCCGTCATAATGCCTTCGCAGATAGAGCGCAGACCACGGGCACCAAGCTTGTACTCCGCCGCTTTCTCCACAATATACTCCAGTGCGCTATCATCAAAATTGAGTACAATATCCTCCATTTCAAACAGGCGCTTATACTGCTTCACGATGGAGTTCTTTGGCTCTATCAGGATAAGGCGTAATGTTTCTTTATCCAGTGGATCCAGGTGTGTCAGCACGGGTAGGCGTCCAATAAGTTCTGGTATCAAACCAAAGCTTTTCAGGTCCTGAGCCGTCAGGTACTTCAGGAAGTTCTCCTTTTCATCTGCCTCATCCTGCTTTGACTTAGAGAAGCCGATAGGGCGGGTATTCAGACGGGTTTTAATTAGTCTGTCGATGCCGACAAAAGCACCTCCGCAAATGAACAGGATGTTCTCTGTGTTAACAGTAATCATTTTCTGCTCCGGGTGCTTACGGCCTCCCTGTGGGGGCACGTTTACGGATGTTCCCTCCAATAGCTTTAGCAGGGCCTGCTGCACTCCCTCACCACTTACATCGCGGGTAATAGATGGGTTATCGCTTTTACGGGCAATCTTGTCAATCTCATCGATGTATACAATGCCACGCTCCGCTGATTCTACATTATAGTCAGCAGCCTGCAGCAGGCGCGTCAGGATGCTTTCCACATCTTCGCCCACATAACCCGCCTCTGTGAGTACGGTGGCATCGGCAATACAGAAAGGTACCTGCAGGATACCGGCCATCATACGTGCGAGGTATGTCTTACCTGTACCTGTTTCGCCCACCATGATGATGTTCGATTTCTCAATCACTACATCCTGGTTCTCGGTAGGTTGCATCAGGCGCTTGTAGTGGTTGTACACGGCCACTGACATTACCTTCTTCGCCTCATCCTGGCCCACAACAAACTGATCGAGATATGCCTTCATTTCCTTCGGCTTCATCAGGCTGAACTTAGGAGTACGGCTGTTGGCGCGTATCTTATTCTCCTCGTTCAATATCTGCTGTGCCTGCCCGATACAACGGTCACAAATGTGCGCGTTGATACCAGATATCATCACCGATACATCTTTCTTGTTTTTGCCGCAAAATGAGCAAGTAATTTCTGCCATAAGAACCAGTTGATTCAATAAATTATGCCTTGGGTGTCAAGGCCTGAAGCAAAGGTACAAAATTGAAAATTTATACAAACAGAAATTCTTTAACCTAAATGTTACGAAAGCTTTAAAAAGACCAGATAAATTTTAAGATGTATATTTTTATATTATTGGTTAAAGTGTTAATAATAAGTATATTGTGTAGGTTTCGTTTCCGCGTAACCCTGTTGATAATTTTTTTAACATTATGTAATTTTGAAAAGAAAAGAAACAATATCATCAGTGTATAGCAGGGCAGGGCAGGAAAAGAAAAACCCACTCCATTTTACAGAGTGGGTTTTGTGCAATTTTTAATTAAGATAGTGCTTAAGACTTCTTGCGAATCAACACTTCATCAATCAGGCCATACTCCTTCGCTTCATCGGCTTTCATCCAGTAGTCACGGTCTGAGTTGTCATACACTTCCTGGTAAGATTTGCCGGAGTGTTCTGCCAAAATCTCATACAGCTCTTTTTTCAGCTTAAGGATCTCGCGTGCTGTGATCTCGATATCAGAAGCCTGGCCTTGCGCACCACCCATTGGCTGGTGAATCATGATACGGGCGTGTGGCAGGGCAGAACGCTTGTTAGCGGCACCGCCGGCCAGCAACACGGCACCCATAGAGGCAGCCAGACCTGTACAGATAGTGGCTACATCCGGGCTCACATACTGCATGGTGTCATATATGCCCAAGCCCGCGTATACCGAACCACCCGGGCTGTTGATGTACAGCAGGATGTCTTTCTTCGCGTCAGCCGACTCTAAGAACAACAGCTGTGCTGTGATAATGTTGGCGATAAAGTCATCTACCTGTGTGCCCAGGAAAATAATGCGGTCCATGATCAGGCGGGAAAACACGTCAATCTCACGGAAGTTTGTTGGGCGTTCCTCAATTACGGAGCGGGTCATGCTCTCGATGGTGTGCATGGCTCTGCCCTCTACGTGGTTAATATATTGGTCTACGCCCAGGCCGCTCATGCCCTGGCCTTTTACGGCAAATTTCCGGAACTCGTCTTTGTTAAACATATCTTGTTTAGGTTTACGGTTTATTCAAAAAATAAAAAAGGTCCTTTAAAAAAGGACCTTTTTTGCTAATATAGTTTATTCGTTTGGTTATTCAAACGATTTGTTTTTGAAGTCCTCTGCAGTGATTGTCTTCTCTACAACAGTCATCTGCTCTTTAAGTTTAGCGAGCACCTTCTCAGCCAGCAATTGCTCGTACTCCTGAATGTAGTTACGGCCGTTGTCCTGCTGCAGGTACTGGTTTGCATAGTTGTTCATGCTCTCCAGCAACTCTTCAGGTATCTCTGGCATGTTGAACTGAGCAAGCATCTTCTCTTTAGTAGCTTCCACTACTTCTTCGTTGCTCACTTTCAGTTCGTTCTCCTCTACCACCTTGTTTTTAATCATCGACCACTTCAGCTCACGCAGGTACTTGTCGAAGTTCTCTTCGATTTGCTCTGCTGTCAGTTTGCCTTCGTTTGTTACCTGCAGCCAACGCTTGAAGAACTCAGTTGGAAGTTCTACCTCTACGTTATCTACTAAGGTATCGATGATGTTGCGGTACAACAGGTTATCAGCCTCACGCTCATAGTTTTCCTTGATAGTTTCGCGGATTTTCTCGTGGTACTCTTCTTCTGTTGTTACTTCGTCTTTACCGAAAAGCTTGTCAAAAAGTTCTTGATTCAGCTCGGCCTCCTCCGTACGGTTGATTTTCTCTACTGTAAACTCAAACTCGCCGTTCAGGTTAGCTACGTCATCCTTGCTCAGGCCGGTAACATGGGCCAGGGCAGCGTTGTCATCGCCAAAAGTTGTGCGGATGTCGAAACGGATCACGTCGCCGGCCTTCACACCAACAAACTTATCCTGTCCTTCTACCACGCGGTTTGTAGGAATAAGCGTTTTAGACTGAAACTCACCTTCTACAGCCTTCAACTCACCAGAGATAAAGTCGCCTTGCTCAGAAGTCTCAGGGTTGATGGTTTTGCCGAACTGGCGCTTCAGGTTTGTATATGCTTCCTCAAGTGTCTTCTCGTCCACTTCAATGCTGTACCCCTCTACGCTTTTATCCAGCGGAAGGTTGAAGTCAGGAAGCAGGCCTACCGCATAGGTAAACTCGAATTCTTTCTGGTTGTCCCAGTCAATTTGCTCCTGGCTTGGCTCTGGAAGCGGCTCACCTAAAAGCTTTACATCGTTTTCGCGGATGTATTTAGAGATTTCCTCCTGTAGTGTCTTATTGATTTGCTCTACCAGGATGCTCTTGCCATACATTTTCTTTACAAGCCCTGCAGGCACTTTACCAGGTCTGAAGCCTTTGATTTGGGCTTTCTTGCTGTATTCTTTTACCTGCTGGTCTACCTTCGGAGCGTAGTCGGCCTCTTCCAGTACCACCTTCAGTTGTGCGTTGGTGCTGTCGGTTTGGTTTAATGTAATATTCAAGGCTTATAAGTTTTAATTTTTTGAAATATCTACTAAAAACAAACCCCCAACATGGCTGTTGAGGGTTTGAGATTTGTGCGGATGGAGGGACTCGAACCCCCATGCCTCGCAGCGCTAGATCCTAAGTCTAGTGCGTCTACCAATTTCGCCACATCCGCTTGAGTGTGCTTGTTTGTAATAGTGGTGCAAAGTTACTACCTGAATTTTTAAATGCAATACCTAGCATTAAATTTTCTTAAAAATTTTTATCTTACATACTCCTCAGGCTGCCTGGAGCCTTTGCTCCGGCATGTTATTGGTTGCATTTTATATTCAGCTATATTTGAACCTATAAAGCAGCTACATTATTGTATAAATAGAAGACACGAGGTAAGTGTGCTCTTTTTAGGGTACTAACTTATTTGTTCCCAGACTTTTGACCATGATCGATCCAGAAGCAGAACGCAAAGAGATCTTAAGACATTATAGAAGATTACTACGGTACGCCAAGCCTTTCCTGAAGGACGGCGATGCCAAAATCATAAAGAAAGCTTTCAATACCTCGCTGGAAGCGCATGGTGGCATGCGCCGTAAATCGGGTGAGCCTTATATTCTGCACCCGCTCGCGGTGGCCCAGATTGCGGTAGAGGAAATTGGGCTTGGTACCACCTCTATTGTGGCAGCTCTGCTGCACGATGTGGTGGAAGACACCGAGATGGAAATTTCGGATGTCGAGCGGGAGTTCGGCCCGAGTGTAGCCAGAATCATTGAAGGGCTCACCAAAATATCTGGTGTGTTCGATTACGGTACCTCCCAGCAGGCCGAGAACTTCCGGAAGATGCTGCTCACGCTGAGTGATGATGTACGGGTAATACTCATAAAGCTGGCCGACCGCCTGCACAACATGCGTACCCTCGACAGCATGCCGCGCCACAAGCAGTTGAAGATCGCTTCCGAAACCATGTACCTGTACGCCCCGCTGGCGCACCGCCTGGGTTTGTATACCTTTAAAATGGAGCTGGAGGATTTATACCTGAAGTACACCGATACGGATACCTATAAGGACATCTCCAACAAAATCCGGCAGACCCGGAATGCCCGCAATAAGTTTATAAAAGACTTTACGCACCCTATAGAGGAGGAGCTGCGCAAGTACGGGTTCAAGTTCACCATCAAAGGCAGGCCGAAGTCTATCTACTCTATCCTGAAGAAGATAAAGAAGCAGAACATCACCTTTGATGAGATTTACGACCTCTTTGCTATCCGGATTATTTTGGATGTGCCCCTGGAGAACGAAAAGGCTGCTTGCTGGCAGGTGTACTCCATTATAACCGACTTCTACCAGCCGAACCCCGACCGCCTGCGCGACTGGGTGAACACGCCGAAGGCAAATGGCTACGAGTCGTTACATACCACGGTGATGAGCCGTTCCGGTCAGTGGGTAGAGGTGCAGATCCGGACCAAGCGAATGGATGAGATAGCTGAGCGGGGGTATGCAGCCCACTGGAAGTACAAAACAGAAGGGGCCGCCTCAGGCGAGTCAGGTCTGGAGATGTGGATAAACAAGGTGCGCGACATGCTGGAGGCTAATAATTCCAACGCGCTTGAATTCATGGATGAGTTCCGTAAGAACCTGTTTGTGGAGGAGGTGTTTGTATTTACGCCGAAGGGAGAACTGATAATACTACCGGACAAAGCCACTGCGCTTGACTTTGCTTTCGAAATTCACACTGACATTGGCTTGCAGTGTCTGGGTGCCAAGGTGAACCAGAAACTGGTGCCACTGAGCTATAAGCTGAAGAACGGTGACCAGGTAGAGATCCTGACATCGCAGAAGCAGAAGCCGAATGAGGAGTGGCTGCAGTATGCAGTTACCTCCAAGGCACGCACCCGCATCAAGGATGCCCTGCGCGAAGAACGCAAAAGCAAAGCCGAGATGGGCAAAGCAATGCTGGAGCATCGCCTGAAGCAACTAGAGATAGCTGACACGCAGAGCAACATCAATAAACTGCAGGCTTACTTTAATGTGGCTTCAGTGCAGGACCTGCACTATAGAATTGCTACAGGGTATATTGATATCAAGAGTATCAAGGAAGTGATATTTATAGCTACTGCCGAAAAGGGATCTTCTATGCTGGAGCCGAAGTCCTTTGATAAGGAAGTGCAGAAAATCAGGGGCATAAATTCTGACATGTTGGTAATAGGGGAGAACACGGCTAACATGGAGAATTACACGGTAGCAAAATGCTGCAACCCGATTCCGGGCGATGATGTGTTCGGTTTCCAGACAGAAGATGGCGGCATTGAGATTCACCGGACCAACTGCAAGAGAGGTGTTGAGCTGATGTCTAACTATGGGAACCGCATCATTAAGGCGAAGTGGACAGACCAGAAAGAGCTGGCTTTCCTGGCGGGTATCCGCATCAAAGGTACCGACCGGGTTGGCCTGGTAAACGACCTGACAAAAGTTATCTCCACCAGTTTGAAAGTGAACATGCGTTCGATTACCATCGACTCCAACGACGGGATTTTTGAGGGCAACATTATGGTTTTCGTTAACGACACCGGCCACCTCGATATGCTGATGCAGCGCATGGGTAAAGTGAACGGAATACTTACCGTAGAGCGCTTCGATTAAGAGGGGCTGTTATTTTTAAAAGATATGGCATTAAATACAGTAAAGTTTGAAGAAGTAAAAAAAATCTTCACAGCATATTTAGAAAGCAAAGGCCTGCGTAAAACGCCGGAGCGCTATGCTATCTTGGAAGAGATTTATTCCCGCGACGGGCATTTTGATGTGGAGTCGCTCTACATCAGCATGAAAAATAAGAATTACCGCGTAAGCCGCGCCACCGTGTACAACACCCTGGACCTGCTGGTAGAAAACGACCTGGTGAGCAAGCACCAGTTTGGCCGTAACCTGGCGCAGTACGAAAAATCGTATGGCTATCGGCAGCACGACCACGTTATATGTACAGAGTGCCACAAGGTGGTGGAGTTCTGCGACCCGCGCATTCATAATATACAGACCATGGTAGGGGACCTGCTAAATTTTCATATCTTGCATCATTCCCTAAACCTGTATGGTATCTGCGGCGATTGCCGCGCCAAAAAAGCGACAGAGGAAAAGCAACATGAAGTATCAGACAGAGCTCAAAGATGACATCTTATTTGTGAGGCTGGAGGGAGACCTGATAGCTGGCACCGATACGCAGCGCATGATCGATGAAATAGATGGGGGAAAGCCCTTGCTGTCGCTGCTTTGCGCTATCGATCTTTCTAACGTACGCTTCATGGACAGCAGTGGCATGGGGGTATTAGTGTCGCTGCTCACCAAGTTTCGAAACCGCGGCGGCGAGCTCGTGCTCATCAAGCCCTCCGACCATATCCGCAAGCTTTTAATCGTTACAAAGCTAAATGCGATTTTCACTATCGCAGAAAATGACGAATTCGCATCGCAGTTTTTAAAGGAGTCGATTTATTAGTCTCTACGAAGAGCAGCTTAATTGTAATAAGTAATAGAAGAAGGCTACCAATATTGGTGGCCTTCTTCTATTATAGCCTTTGATAATAAACTACGATCTCTCCCCACTATGCTCTTTGCATTTATCAATCTTCAAGGTCATTTCTTGTACAATACTAATTAAATGCAAAAGATTGTATATTACTGACTGATATGACTCAACCTTATTGTAAATGTTAAGAAATATAATATTCTCTCTGTTCCTTGTTCTCACACTTTCTAACGTAGCTGCTGCCCAAGATACAGTTGTCACTAAGGCCTACATACAGTCCCTGGAGGAGAGGGTTCAGAGGCTAGAGAGCACCACCGGAGCTAATGAGCTATTTAAGGAGAGGCTTGACCTTATTAACGACAAGATAGAGAACCTCCAGACTGAATCGCAGATTAGTTCGGCCGGAGTAGCTAATCAAATAGCCGCATCATCAAATTATCTAAGTATGTGGGGGATAGTCTTTGGACTTATTTTGTTTGGTGTCGGTGCATATATTACTGTTATGCAAAATCGTACCGCGAAGTATCTGCAGGAAAGTAAGGAGGTTCTGGCCAGTCAGCGAAGCATTGAGAATGAAGTTATCAATGCTAAGAAAGTTATGGAAGATGTCCAGGGTAATGTTGATGTGACCAAGAGAGAAGTTGAGGATACCAGGAAAGAGGTGAAGGCTACTCAAGAAATGATTAATAACAATCTATCAGAACTCTATCTGAGGCTGCAAGCTGAAGAAGTAAACTATTTGATAGACAAAGTATATCAACAACCATACAGAATATATCAGCTTTATGATCGCTTCTCTGTCTTATGGTTGACTAAAGAGCACTTTCGTAGACTGGGTGATTTTATCATATTAAGAGATGAAGTGGGGGAGACAAGAGTAAAAGACACTATATTCAACATCATTCTCAATCAATTTCCCGAAACGTGGTTACAAGACAGGAAATTAAAGGAGTATTTTGTTGAAATGAACAGTTGGATCAGAGTTATTAAAAACTATGACTATCAAAGTGTAAAGCGACTTGTTGATAGTCTTCTTGTTTATATGGCGAACAAGAAACCAGAAGAGATAGACTACAAGATAGGAAGTGTTTATCTGGAAAAAGCGTATAAGCTTTATGAAGCTATAGTTGGTAACAGAATAGTACCGTCTGAGGTAAGGGATTCTCTGCCTGACAGAAAATTGACTAAATATTTTTACGAAAGACTAGGCTGCGTTGACAATTATAGCAGCAGTGTCATGGCTGCAGCCAGGTGCAGGAATGCCAGAAAGCTAGAGGCAGTCTTGTCGTATCGGGTGGCGATGCGG
>NZ_BAAGXV010000075.1:0-40142 GCF_054779655.1 Pontibacter brevis | reverse complement strand
GCCGCATCGCCACCCGATACGACAAGACTGCCTCTAGCTTTCTGGCATTCCTGCACCTGGCTGCAGCCATGACACTGCTGCTATAATTGTCAACGCAGCCTAGTTAATTTGCTGCAGGGCCGTAATGCTGAACTGCTATCGTCTGATGTGTGCAGACACAATGTATTCAAACACGTCAGCATAGCTGAATTTCAGAATATTATCCAAACAAGCCCAGACCCTGCAAGTTATTGAGGAAGCCTACAGCATCTTAGCACTCAAACCTTTGTCGCTTCAGTAGCGCGTTAACCCGCCTCTTATTTAGTCATTCAAGCATCAAACATTTATTTCCGCATCTTAATCAGACACACTATATTTGCAATCAATACTTCCGGCTATGCAGAAAAGACTCATCGTAAACCACCAACTGCTCGAGATAATGGTGCTGCGCCTTTGCCACCAGCTCATCGAGAACCACGGCGACTTTTCTGATTCTGTTATCCTGGGTTTGCAACCGCGCGGCAGGTTTGTAGCGCAACGCATCCAGAGCACCCTTGCCACCATACTGGGCAAGCAGGTACCAACCGGTTACCTCGACACCACCTTCCACCGCGACGATTTTCGCCGGCGTGAAACACCCCTTACCGCCAACGCCACCAAAGTTGATTTCCTTATTGAAGGCAAGAAAGTGATTCTGGTGGATGATGTGCTGTATACCGGGCGCTCTGTACGGGCCGCGCTGGATGCGATGATCGCCTATGGCCGTCCTGCCAATGTAGAGTTGCTGGTGTTGATTGACCGTCTTTACTCACGCCACCTGCCGATACAGCCAACCTATGTGGGCCGCCACGTCAACTCACTGCAGAGCCAACGGGTGCTGGTAGAGTGGAAAGAGCAGCAGGCTGCGGAAGATAATATATGGCTGATTACCAAAAACGAAGAATAAACTTTCCCCATGCAAGAGCTCAGCGTCCGGCACCTGTTAGGCATCAAAGACATTACCCCGCAAGACATCCAGCTCATTTTTGAGACAGCGGATAATTTTAAAGATGTGCTGAACAGGCCGATCAAGAAAGTGCCTTCGCTGCGCGATATTACCATTGCCAACGTTTTCTTCGAAAACTCCACGCGCACACGCCTCTCTTTTGAGCTTGCCGAGAAAAGGCTCTCTGCCGATGTCATCAACTTCAGCAGCAGCAGCAGCTCTGTAAAGAAAGGTGAAACCCTGCTCGACACCGTAAACAACATCCTGGCCATGAAAGTGGACATGATTGTGATGCGGCACTCCAGCCCGGGGGCGCCACACTTCCTGAGCAAGCATATTCCGGCAAACATTGTAAATGCCGGCGACGGCACCCACGAGCACCCGACGCAGGCACTCCTGGACTCTTTCTCTATCAGGGAAAGGCTGGGCGATGTAGCAGGCAAGAAAGTCGTGATTATCGGGGATATTCTGCACTCGCGGGTAGCGCTGTCTAATATCTTTGCACTTCAAAAATTAGGAGCTGAGGTGATGGTGTGCGGCCCAACTACCCTGCTGCCAAAGCACATCAGGCAGCTAGGAGTAAAAGTGGAGCTAGATGTAAGAAAGGCCCTGGCGTGGTGCGATGTGGCAAACGTACTACGCATACAGCTGGAGCGCCAGCAGATGAAGTACTTCCCGTCGCTGCGCGAGTATACTTTATACTATGGCATCGACAAAAAAATGCTCGACAGCTTAGACAAAGAAATTACGCTTATGCACCCGGGCCCGATAAACAGAGGTGTGGAACTGAGCAGCGACGCAGCAGACTCCCACCACTCTATTATCCTGAACCAGGTGGAAAATGGTGTAGCTATCCGAATGGCCGTGCTGTTCCTGCTGGCTCAGAAGCAGTAATATCCAGGCAGAACCTAATAGACAAAGAGGCCTGTTCCGAATTACGGAACAGGCCTCTTTGTCTATTGTGCATGATGATACCATTATCAACTGGTGCTGTGCATTAAACCATTCCTGCATTCATAAGTAGTTCAGCCAATTCTCCCGAGAAAGAAATGTGCCTGAGAACAAAGCGTAAAACACACAAATCAGCACTTGTATTTATCCGGTAGCTCATTAAAGCAAAAAGGGCCGCAGGTTTTCCCGCGGCCCTTTTGTTTTAGTCTCAGCGACCTTAATCCAGGTTCAGCTGCATATCTGGTGTGTTCATCTCAAAACCTACCCTTCTGTTTCGTGCTCGTTGCGATTCAGTTCTGCGACGTGGCAGACGCTCATTCACTTGCACTAAAGGCTGTGTCTCACCATAACCTCTTGTTACTAAGCGGTCTGGGTTCTGAACCCCCTGCTGAATCAAGTACTCTTTCACAGCTTCTGCTCTTCTCTCAGACAGTGCCTGGTTGTACTCCTCAGAACCAATGTGGTCAGCATGGCCTTTGATGAGCAGTACGTGGTCAGGATAGTTTGTCAGTGCTACCACAATGCTATCCAGTAGTTGCTTATAGCTTTCCTGAACACGGGCACGGTCAAACTCGAAACGTACTTTTTCTTCCAGCAATCGCAGGGTTGCTGCATCAAGCTCAGGGCAACCGTTTGCTGTGCCTGGACCTGCAGTGTTAGGACAGGCATCCTGGTAATCCGGAACACCGTCACCGTCAGTGTCAACAGGGCAACCGTCGGCACCTACCTGTACACCAGCTGGGGTATCAGGGCATCTGTCATTCGGATCAGCTACACCATCACCGTCAGCATCAGGGCAGCCACGCATGGCAGCTGTACCAGGCTGGTCTGGGCAGTCATCTTCTCTGTCAGCCACACCATCGCCATCACGGTCAGGGCAACCTTGTGTTGCAGCTGTACCAGCTTCTGTAGGACACTGATCCTGGTAATCCGGAACACCATCCGCGTCTGTGTCTATCGGGCAACCTCTCTTATCAACCTGCACACCTGTTGGGGTATCAGGGCAGTCATCCCTTCTGTCAGGCACACCGTCACCATCCGTATCTGTGGCTCGGCCTAAGTTAAATCCAAGACCTACATTGTGCTGGAGGAAGCGGTCATTTTTCTCATCTTCAAAGTAACCATCAATCTTGTCCTGGCCAATGATCAGGTAGTTGGTTTCAACAAAAGCGCTAATAGCATCTGAGAAGCGGAAGCGGATACCCGCACCACCTTTCAGGGCACCAGTAAAGAACTTATCATCTGTCTGTCTGGCACCGGCCGCTGTGTAAGCATCTGTTTTAGCCCAGGCACCACCACCACCAACTTGCAGGTACGGTCCGATAAAGGCATCTTCTTTCAGGATGCTACCATACAACTTGAGGCGCAGGGCCAGCATGGCTGTCCCCATCTGGGCGTCGAAGTTCGCGTTGTTGAACATGCTACCTGCCTCTGTGTTTCTGGCTTCTGTGCTACCATAAGTCAGGTGCAGACCAGCATCCAGGCCGGACGTCAGATAACGGTTCAGGTTCAGACCACCACCCCACTCCAGCTTGCTGCCTTCGTAGAACTGGTTGTCTATTTCGCCTTTGTACTGTAAGGCACTTCCGTATATCTGAATGTTCGTTCGTTGATCAGAGCTTTGGGCAAACAACCCGTTACTTGCCATCAGCAAGCAGACGAGCGCCATAGCTAGTTTACTAAGTTTTGTAAGTTGTGTTTGCATAATTTTACAAAGTATTTTGATATGACAATACGTGCATGTTTCGAAGGAGTTTTTGTAAAGCTTAAAAAAAAGATACTCCAGCCGGGAATAGAGTTGTTTCCCTTGCACTAATCTTTAGAAGGAGGATACGTTTCTCCATAGGCACTTCTCAAAGTTAAACATCTGCACTGCACTGAATACCATAACAGTTATGTAAAACTGCAGCTCAGCACCGCTCATAAAGCTTTTATACTTGAACTGATACAGTAGGACAAGGTTGTACAAGAGAAAAAAATTTGACGCAAGGGCAGTTATTTAGTAGTAAGTACAGCAAAAAAGGCTGTCAGCTTACGGCTGGCAGCCTTGATTCTGGGTTTTCCTATAAACATATCACCTATTTCTGCATCAGGCGCTCAATATCGTCTGCCTCAATCGGAATGGTCTGCATCAGGTCACGCGGCCCGTTCTTCGTAATGAGGATATCGTTCTCCAGGCGTATGCCTATTCCTTCTTCCCGGATATAGATGCCGGGCTCGCAGGTAAACACCATGCCTTCTTCAAACGCCCGAAACTTGTTACCGACATCATGCACGTCCAGGCCCAGGTGGTGCGAGGTGCCATGCATAAAATACTTCTTGTACACAGGCTTGGCGGGGTCCTGGTTTCGTACATCGCTTTCGTTCAGCAGCCCCAGTCTGATGAGCTCGTTCTCCATTACGATACCTACAAATTTGTGGTACTGGTCCAGGGTGTTGCCCGGCACCAGCATTTGTGTGGCAGCTTTCATCACCGTCAGCACCGAATTATACACGTCGCGCTGACGTGGCGTAAATTTTCCGTTTACCGGCACTGTGCGTGTCAGGTCTGCGGCATAATTAGCGTATTCTGCTCCAAAATCCATCAGCACCAGCTCTCCATCCTCACACTCCTGGTTGTTATCTACATAATGCAGGATACAGGCATTACCGCCAGAGGCAATAATAGGCTGGTAAGCCGGCCCCCGGGAGCGGTTGCGCAGAAACTCGTGGTAAAGCTCTGCCTCTATCTCATACTCCATTACCCCCGGCTTTATAAAGCTTAAAAGGCGACGAAACCCCTTTTCTGTAATATCGCAGGCCTGCTGAATCAGCGCCACCTCCTGCTCCGACTTTATGGCGCGCAGCTGGTGCATGATAGGGGCACTGCGTTCGTACCTGTGCAAAGGGTAATGCTGCTGGCACCACTTTATAAAGCGGGCGTCGCGGGTCTCCACCTCTATGACGGCACGGAGGTGCTCGTTTGTGTTAAGGTAAATGTGCTCCGCCTCAAAAAGCTGGCTTCTCAGTATCTGCTCAAACTCATGTGTCCACAAAACAGTCTCGATACCAGATACCTCCCGGGCCTGCTGCTTGGACAGCTTATATCCCTCCCAGGTAAGAATGTGGTCGTTTGTTTCGCGTACAAAAAGAACCTCTTTCATGCGCTCGTCTTTTGCATCCGGGAAAAGCATCAGAATACTTTCCTCCTGGTCTACCCCACTTAAGTAGAACAAGTCGCTGCTTTGCCGGAAAGGCATGGTAGCGTCTGCATTGAGGGGCATTACGTCGTTGGAATGGAACACAGCAATGGAGGAGGGTTTGAGTTGCTTTACAAACTGGCGGCGGTGTTGCACAAACAGTTCCTGCCCTATTGGGTGGTACTTCATAGTTCTTTATTGTAGGTTATTTTTGGGTTACATCATAAAACTACTAAATTTTACATTAATGGCAACTGAGGCATCCTGGCCCGGGCAGCGTGTATCTGCCATTGTCAGGGGTGGAGCAGAAGAGCCTGCTTATTTTTTACAAGCCACAATCCTGCCTGCACATTTGGAAGTTACCGCAGACTTTGTTTACCTTTAGCACAACACTTTAGGGGTGTCCTGCCGCCAAACAGAAAGGCAGGACTGAGAAATACCCTCTGAACCTGATACAGTTAGCACTGACGAAGGGAAAAGTTATGCTGAGATACACCACACCTGTCCTCCAACTTCTTCTTGATTCCGCTCGGCCGGTAAGCGCCGGTGCTACCTGCATCCCATCCCGAGCAAACCATGACCATTTTCTTAAACAACCAAACTAAGGAGCTCCCTGAGTCTTCCTCCGTATCCGCTTTGCTTCAGCTTTTAGCATTGGAGCACGTTCGTGGCATTGCCGTAGCCATTAACGACCAGGTAGTACCCCGCAGCAACTGGGCTTCTTACCAGCTGCAGGAAAACGACCGGCTCACCCTTATCCGCGCTACCCAGGGCGGATAGCGCTTTCCCCTACCTACTAAACTTATCAAGAAGAAATATGAGACAAGAAAAAACGCCTACGGCCAACACGATCACGCGCACGCCTTTCCCGGCGTCTCGCAAAGTATACGTGCCCGGCCAGCTATATAATATACGTGTCGCGATGCGCGAAATCACGCTGGAGGATACCGTGCACAAGTTCCTGGGTGTGGAAGAGCGCCAGCAAAACCCAGCGGTAACGGTATATGATACCAGCGGTCCCTACACCGACGAAAACGTAGCGATTGATGTGCGGCAGGGCCTGGCGCGCCTGCGCGAAGAATGGATACGGAGCCGTGGCGATGTGGAGCAGTTGCCGGGCATTACATCGGAGTACGGGCAGGAGCGCCTGCACAATGCTAGCCTGGACGAACTGCGTTTTCAGCACCTGAGCAAACCCTACCGCGCCAAGCCTGGCCAGAACGTAACACAACTGCACTATGCACGCAAAGGCATCATTACCCCGGAAATGGAGTACATCGCCATCCGGGAAAACCAGCGCCTGGCAGAAATGGAGAACATCGGGCACCAGCACGCAGGCAACAGCTTTGGTGCCAACACACCTCAGAAATTTATTACGCCGGAGTTTGTGCGCCAGGAGGTAGCGGCTGGCCGCGCTGTGATACCGTCCAACATCAACCACCCCGAGAGTGAACCGATGATCATCGGCCGTAACTTTCTTGTGAAGATAAACGCCAACATCGGCAACTCCGCGGTTACCTCCAGCATAGAAGAGGAAGTGGAAAAAGCCGTGTGGGCCTGCCGCTGGGGCGCCGACACCATCATGGACCTTTCTACGGGCAAAAACATCCACGAAACCCGCGAGTGGATTATCCGCAACTCCCCCGTTCCGATTGGCACCGTGCCGATTTACCAGGCGCTGGAGAAAGTGAACGGCAAAGCAGAAGACCTGACCTGGGAGGTTTTCAGAGATACGCTGATTGAGCAGGCCGAGCAGGGCGTAGACTATTTCACCATACATGCCGGTGTGCTGCTGCGGTACGTGCCGCTTACGGCAAACCGCCTGACGGGCATCGTATCAAGGGGCGGCTCGATTATGGCAAAATGGTGCCTGGCACATCACCAGGAAAACTTCCTGTACACGCACTTCGAGGAAATTTGCGAAATCATGAAGGCGTATGATGTGGCTTTCTCTCTGGGAGATGGCTTGCGCCCAGGCTCTATTGCCGATGCCAACGATGCCGCCCAGTTCGCTGAACTGGAAACGCTGGGCGAACTGACAAAGATTGCCTGGAAGCACGATGTGCAGGTGATCATAGAGGGCCCCGGGCATATTCCGATGCACCTCATCAAAGAGAACATGGACAAGCAGCTGGAAGTATGCGGTGAGGCACCTTTTTATACTTTAGGCCCCCTCACCACCGACATTGCCCCCGGCTACGACCACATTACGTCTGCCATTGGCGCTGCGATGATTGGCTGGTACGGCACGGCCATGCTTTGCTATGTAACACCAAAAGAGCACCTTGGGCTGCCGAACAAAAAAGATGTAAAGGACGGCGTGATTACCTACAAACTCGCCGCCCACGCCGCCGATTTAGCCAAAGGCCACCCCGGCGCACAGTACCGCGACAACGCCCTGAGCAAAGCCCGTTTCGAATTCCGCTGGCAGGACCAGTTCAACCTGTCCCTCGACCCCGACACGGCCCGCGAATACCATGACGAAACGTTGCCTGCCGAGGGTGCCAAAGTAGCGCACTTCTGCTCGATGTGCGGTCCTCACTTCTGCTCCATGAAAATTACGCAGGAGGTACGGGAGTATGCCAAAACCAAGGGCGCATCCGAAGAAGAAGCATTGCAGCAGGGCATGCAGGAGCAAGCGGAGGTTTTCAAAGCAAAAGGCTCGGAGATATACTCATAGGCAGACGCTCGCAGGAGCTGCGCACGCTGCGAGGTCTTTTGTCTGACATGAAGTGCTGGTGCGAGCTTGTAGCTCGTACCTCTCTTCCCCTCTCATGTCAGGCAAAAACTGAAGCACGAGCTATAAGCTCGCGCTAGCATCTTGCGCTGGCAGTCTATTTTCCCTCATGCAACCATAGCTTATCATTTGAAAGTATGATTTCGAAACTACATTATATCACACAGGAAGCCCGTGGACTTACCCATGCCATGGCTGCCGGGGCTGCCTGCCGGGCAGGTGCCAACTGGGTACAGCTGCGGGTAAAAAAACAGCCTTACGAGGTTTGGAAGGACCTGGCGCTGCAAACCAAAACCATCTGTCAACACTATGGCTGCACGTTCATCATCAACGACAATGTGGCACTGGCCGCGGAAGTAGATGCCGATGGTGTGCACCTGGGCCAGCTGGACATGCAGCCCACGGAAGCACGGAAGCTGCTGGGGCCAGAGAAAATAATAGGCGGCACGGCCAACACCTTTGAGGACATCGTGCGGCTGACAGAGCAAGGCGTGGATTACATCGGCCTTGGCCCCTACCGCTTCACCAGCACCAAAGAGAACCTCAGCCCTGTTCTCGGCCTGGAAGGCTATACTTCTATCCTGCAGCAGTGCCGCGAAGCGGGCATCAGCATTCCTATTATAGCCATTGGCGGCATCCTGGCAACCGATGTGCCGCTGCTGCTGCCAACGGGCATCCATGGCGTTGCCGTTTCCTCAGCCATTACGCTGGCACAGGACAGAGCCGCTTCTTTGGCTGAATTCAATCAGCATTTCAGTTTAACAACAGAGAAACAAGTATGAAACAGTTAACCATAGCCGATAAAACCTTTACCTCCCGCCTCTTCACCGGAACCGGCAAGTTTGGCTCCGGAAAGCAGATGGAGGAAGCACTGCTGGCATCCGGCTCTGAGCTGGTCACCGTAGCGTTGAAGCGCGTGGATGTACAGCACGGGCAGGATGATATTCTGCCGCACCTGGAGCACCCGCAGTTCAACCTCTTGCCTAACACCTCCGGTGTGCGAAATGCGAAAGAGGCTGTTTTTGCCGCCCAACTGGCCCGCGAAGCACTGGAAACGAACTGGCTCAAACTTGAGATACACCCCGACCCGAAGTACCTCCTCCCAGACCCGGTAGAAACCCTGAAAGCAGCCGAAGAGCTGGTAAAGCTGGGTTTTGTGGTGCTACCCTACATTCATGCCGACCCGGTGCTGTGCAAGCGCCTGGAAGAAGTGGGCGTAGCCGCAGTAATGCCGCTGGGCTCCCCTATCGGAAGCAACAACGGCCTGCAGACACGCGCTTTTCTGGAGATTATCATTCAGCAGAGCAAAGTGCCGGTGGTGGTGGATGCCGGCATTGGCGCGCCCTCACACGCCGTGGAGGCCATGGAGCTTGGAGCCGATGCTGTACTGGTGAACACCGCCATCGCCGTGTCACAAAACCCGGTGATGATGGCTACAGCTTTTAAGATGGCAGTGGAGGCCGGACGCATGGCCTACGAGGCGAAGCTGGCTCCCACAGGCATCACAGCACAAGCCAGCAGTCCGCTGACGGCGTTTCTGGATGAGCTTTAAGATTATGATGAAAGAGCATAGATTAACCCACGCTGGCGCGAGCTTGCAGTTCGTGTCAACTGATCCAAAAAAGCACGGCGCCAGCACAAAGCAGCAACTAAAATAGCAACCCAATGTCTTTTCAGGCTATATTTGAACAACAAAACTGGGACGAGGTAAAGAGCAGCATCTACGCCAAAACGGCGGCAGACGTGGAGCGGGCACTTTCTAAACCTGTGCGGACCCTGGAGGATTTCAAGGCCCTGATTTCGCCTGCCGCTGCGCCCTATTTAGAGCAGATGGCGGCGCTGAGCCAGCAGCTCACGCAGAAACGTTTCGGCAAAACGCTGCAGATGTACCTGCCCCTTTACCTCTCCAACGAGTGCCAGAACATCTGCACTTACTGCGGCTTCAGCCTCGACAACCCCATGCCCCGCACCACCCTTACACCAGCGCAGATTCTGAAAGAAGTGGAGGTAATCAAAAGCTACGGCTATGATCATGTGCTGCTGGTAACAGGCGAAGCAAACAAAACCGTGGGCGTGGCATATTTCAAGGAAGCACTGCAATTGCTCCGCCCCTACTTCTCGCACATCTCAATGGAAGTACAGCCGCTGGACCAGCAGGAGTATGAACAGCTTATTCCGCTAGGCTTGAACACGGTGCTGGTCTACCAGGAAACGTATCACCATGAGGATTATAAAAAGCATCACCCCAAAGGCAAAAAGTCAAACTTCCAGTACCGCCTTGAAACGCCGGACCGTCTGGGCAAAGCCGGTATCCACAAGATTGGTTTAGGGGTGCTGATTGGTTTGGAAGACTGGCGCACCGACAGCTTTTTTACAGCACTGCACCTGCAGTACCTCGAGCGCACCTACTGGCAAACCAAATACAGCCTCTCCTTCCCACGCTTACGCCCTTTTTCCGGCGGGCTACCCCCTAAAGTAGACATGAACGACCGGGAACTGGTACAGTTGATCTGCGCCTACCGCATCTGGAATGAGGAGGTAGAGTTATCGCTATCGACGCGGGAGAGCCCGAACTTCCGCAATAACCTGGTCCGGCTCGGCATTACCTCTATCAGTGCCGGCTCTAAAACAGACCCCGGCGGCTATGCCAGTGGAGTGCAGGCGCTGGAACAGTTTGAAATCAGCGACGAGCGCTCTCCCGCCGAAATCGTGCAAATGATCCGCAGCCAGGGCTACGAGGCCATCTGGAAAGACTGGGACAGCGTTATAGGTTAGAAAGTTTGGAAGTTAGAGAGTTAGAAAGTTCTAGAGATAGGGAGTTGCTTTCTTCTGCTGGTCTGGGTTTGCAGCTGTTAACTTAAACTGCCGTAGCGTACTTTTACAGGAACTGCGCACGCTGCGAAGTCTTGGTCTCCGGGGAGGCTATAAAGTGTTTAGCAGATTCCTGAATGCTTCCACCGGCGCTGGCTGCTCCCAAATAGCGCCCAGCAAGGCGGCTCCGGCGAAGCCAAGCTCCTGCACTTGTGGCAACTTTTCGGCTGTTATGCCCCCTAAAGCTATAACAGGCAGCGTAGCTTTAGGCAACGTTTCTTCTAACTCATCAAGAGAAAAGGCAGCGGGATAATCCTTTTTGGATATGCTCTGAAAAATGGGGCTCAGAAAGGCGTAGTCGAATTGCGTGTGGTGGTGCTGGACGTCTGCTAATTGATGAAAAGAAGTGGAAAAGGTAAGCTGATGCTTCGCTGTGGTGGCTGCAGTGGCTCTGTCGGTTTCTCTGAAGTGCAGCCCCTTTACCGCAAATTCCTGCGCCAGCGCGTGGTGCGAGTGCAGCATGACACGGCCATGACACTGCTCCGGCAGCTGCTGAAGCCAATACCGCAACTCAGTGATACTTGCCTCCGGTTTTCTTAGGTGCAGCGTCTCCAAACCAGCTTCGAAAAGCCTGCAACACACTTCATGCTCCTGCCCAACCCATTCCGGAGCCGTAACAACAATAAGCCGCATCAGAGACAATTCATGTTTGCATCACCCCAAAACTCTCTAACTTTCTAACTCTCTAACTTTCTAACTTTCTAACTTCTAAGACTTCCAGCAGCTGCTCATTCCGAATCTCGCGGGCGCACTTAAAGTGGCCTTCGGGGCAGGCTTTGTAGCCGTGCAGTCCGCAGGGGCGGCAGTACAGCGGCTCCTTCCGCTCTACCACATGGGCAAAGTCTGCAAGTGGACCGAAGCCAAAGCGGGGCACGGTGGAGCAGTAAATAGCACAGGTAGGAGCATTCAGTGCAGAAGCCAGGTGCATCGGGCCTGAATCATTCACATAATTAAGTACCGCATCCCGCATTAGCGCCGCAGACTGCAGCAGGTTCAACTGCCCGCACAGGTTCTCAACGCGCTGGCTGGTGCTTTGGCTGAGGATCGTATCACAGTGTGCTTTGTCAGCGGGCGAGCCAAGCAGGTAAACTTTATATTTGGGATCGAGGCTGTTGATGAGCTGCACCCACTGCTCCTGTGGGTACTGTTTGGTGAACCACACTGAAGTGGGGGCCATGCAGATGAAAGGCTCCTGCTTCAGCTCCTGTACCTTTGCAAAATCTACAGGGGAAGGATATAGTTTGGGTTTGGAAGGAATAGCGTTGGTGAGGCTTTGGATGAGCATGTCGTTGCGTTCCACCTCGTGCGTACCTGATTTTACATCATGCACATAGCGGCGGGTGAAGAGACGGGAGAAAGGGTTCTTCTCAAAGCCTACCGTTTCCTTCGCTCCCGAGAAAGCAGTCAGAATGCCGGTGGCACCAAAGCGCTGTACGTTCACCACCAGGTCGTACTTTGTGGCTCTTATTTGCTTTAGTAGCTTCAGCAGGCTTCTATACTTCCCCTGTTGCTTGTCCCACACCAGCACTTCCCGTAACAAAGGATGCCCTTTCAGCAACGACTCGTTTCCTTTGCGAAGCAGAAAGTCCAGCTTCGCCTCTGGGTAAAAAGCATGTAGCTTCTCCACCAGGGCTGTTGCGAGCACCACATCACCTAAAAAGGCCGTTTGTATGATCAGTATATTTTTCATGCCAATGGCAAAGCTACGCCAAAGCGGGCTGAGATAAAAAATAAAGCCTGAAGCGGCAACAGGAAGGAAGCAACCTTTAAGAGAGCATGCCCGCCATGCTAAAAAGCAATATATAGCATAGTCCTCATTCCTGCAAAATGAAAACTATTTTTAAACTAAACAATATCCCCTCTTAACTCAATAGTTCTGATTTCTTTATAAAATATCAATTTGTGTCTTGATATTTGTAATCGGGACCGCTGGTGGTGCAGGCTGATTGCTTTCGCTGTCACACTTGCCTACCATAAAAAAACGTGGCAGCCCCTCTCGCAGCTGCCGTTGCCATCTTGTGGTTTATCTGCCTTAGCAGTAGAGAAGAAACATCATGAACAGGAAAAGAGAGTCAGCAGACCGTTCTTTCCGCCTACTACTATTATATGAAAAGACCTGTATTCCTTTTTGGCTTGCTAAGCCTTCTGCTTTCTATGTCCGGCTGCGTATCTACGTACATGCCCAATGTGCCCAATGTACCTATGTTCACCCAAAAAGGGGAGCTGAGTACGGGCGGCCACATTACACCAAAGGGAAACGTGACTTTTAATACAGCTTATGCCGTAACTGACCATTTTGCGGTGCTGGTAAATGGGTCTATGCTCAACAGCGAGCGCAGGAAAAGGGACTTCAGGCATAACCTTATCGAGGCTGGCGGTGGCTATTTTACGACCTTCGGCCCGGAGAACAACCGTGTTTTGGAAATCTATGGCGGTTTTGGAGGCGGCAGCAGCGACCGCACGGAAAGAGAAGAAGACAAAGAGGGCGTGATAACTTCTGAACGTCGCGAGGCAAACTTCAACAAATATTTTGTGCAGGTGAACTTCAGCTCCAAAAGGAAGAAGTCGCTGCGCCTGTTTGGCAACGAATACCCGCTGAACTATGGCACCGCCTTACGGGCCAGCTACATTGACATGAACAAGCACCTGTTTAATGGCTTGCCAGCTGAAGAAGAAGACAACATTTTCCTGGAGCCTATCTTTTACACCCGCCTCACCCTGAATCCATCGGTGCAGCTGCAGTATACCAGTGGTTCTAACTTCGGCCTGAAGAACCGCAAATCCCTGACCGCCGGCTATTCTGTATTCTCGCTGGGCTTTGTAATAAATGTAGGAGGCCGAAACACCACGCAGAACAAACCTGCCGGCAGTAAGAAGGCAGCCCGCTAAGCTCAGGCTTTCTATTATAGGTATATAGTAAGCAAAATCGCTCTTTTTAGTCCCGGCGGGACGACCTGTTGATAGCATCAAAACCAATTCCTTCTTTAGCTCCGTTGGAGCGGCCTGTAAATACATCCATAAACAGGCCGCTCCAACGGAGCTAAGCTGTTTATGGACCAACAGACTATAAACAGGACGTCTCGCTGGGACTGTTGCGAACTTTTTTATGGATTCCCCTCGATTCACCGTTATTTAAATCAGGCCTAATACCGTAGTAGTGCAGGCATCGCCTTTGCCCTGGGTTTTAAAGCGCCCAAAGGATTCTGCTACTTTTTCCGTACCTTTGCAAGCCTAAATTTAATATTGAATGCCTGATTATCATATTCATACTTTACCCAACGGGATAAGAATTGTACACAAGCAGGTGCAGCATACCAAAATAGCCCACAGCGGGTTTATAATGGATATCGGCAGCCGCGACGAATTACCTGACCAGACGGGAATTGCCCACTTCTGGGAGCACATGGCCTTTAAAGGCACAGAAAAAAGAAAGTCATTCCACATCCTGAACAGGCTCGAGTCGGTGGGCGGCGAGCTGAATGCTTATACTACAAAAGAGAAAATCTGCTTCTACAGCTCTGTGCTGGACAAGCATTTCGATAAGTCCTTTGAACTGCTCACCGATATTACCTTCCGCTCGGTGTTTCCGGAGCGGGAGATTGAGAAAGAGCGCGGCGTGATTCTGGAGGAGATGGCCATGTACCTGGATACCCCGGAAGAAGCCATTGTAGATGAGTTTGACGCCGTCGTATACGAGGGTCATCCGCTGGGAAACAACATCCTTGGCACCAAAGAGAGCGTTTCCAGCTTTCAGAAACAGGACTTTCTGAACTTCCTGGACCGCAACCTGAGCACCGATGCACTTATTTTCTGTTCTGTCAGCAACCTGCCTTTCGAGAAGGTGCTGAAGCTGGCAGAAAAGTACCTGGGCGATATTCCGGAGATAAAGAAGCACCGGGAGCGCATTCCTGTCAGCAACTATAGCCCGAAGTCTGTTACCATCGAGAAACCAATTTCGCAGGCACATTGCGTGGTGGGCTCTCCTGCCTACGCCCTTTCCGATGAGCGCCGTATTCCGTTCTTCATGCTCGTGAACCTGCTGGGCGGCCCCGGCATGAACTCGCGCCTGAACCTGGCGGTGCGTGAAAAGCACGGGCTGGTCTACACGATAGACGCCAACTACGCCACTTACCTCGACACCGGACTGCTCACCATCTACTTCGGCACAGAGAAAAAACAACTGAAGCGCACGACCTCGCTCGTACTGAAGGAACTGAAAAAACTACGGGAGAAGCCGCTTGGCTCGCTGCAGTTGCATACAGCTAAGGAGCAGTTGATGGGGCAATTAGCCATGGCCGAGGAAAGCAACATGGGCCTGATGATGATGATTGGCAAGAGCATCCTGGACCAGGGCCGGGTAGACTCGCTGAACGAGATCTTCGGCCAGATCAAAGATATCACCGCCACCGACCTCATGGACATTGCCAACGATGCCCTACGCGAAGACCAGCTTAGCTTCCTGAATTATGTGCCAGCTTAGTAGCTGGTTGTTAATCTTTATTTGTTGTTCGTTTTGACAATATGATTTCACACCGTCTCATGTTTAGCAATTAGAAGACTTTTCAACAATCAGCAACAAACAGTCAACTATAAAAAAATGGAATTCATAGACGAAGAACTGCTGCAGTACTCGGAGGAGCATACCTCGCCTGAAAGTAACCTGCTGTACAAAATAAACCGGCAGACACACCTGAGCGTGCTGCGGCCGCGCATGCTGTCGGGGCACCAGCAGGGCCGTTTGCTGTCGATGTTCTCAAAAATGATACAGCCAAAGCAGATTCTGGAAATTGGCACCTATACCGGCTACTCCGCGCTTTGCATGGCCGAGGGGCTGCAACCGGGCGGCACCCTGCACACCATCGACATCAACGAGGAACTGGAAGAACGGGTGCGGGGGTACTTTGAGGAAGCAGGACTTTCAGACAGCATCAAATTCTACATCGGCAATGCGCTGGAGATTACCCCGACCATTGATGCGGAATTTGACCTCGTATTTATTGATGCCGATAAAATCAACTATGCCACCTACTATGACATGGTTATAGATAGGGTGCGGGCTGGTGGCTACATCATTGCAGACAATGTGCTGTGGAGCGGCAAGGTGCTGGAGAAATACCGCCGAAAGCTGGACGAAGACACCAAAGCAGTAATAGACTTCAATAAAAAGGTACAGGATGACGAGCGGGTGGAGAATATACTAATCCCTATCCGTGATGGCCTGATGGTGGCACGAAAAAAATAAATACCTGAGCGGGAGAACAGACAAAACCTTCTCCCGCTTTTTTTTACCCTGTCCATACCCTCCCCTTTCACTAACTCGTTAGCTCCCTGCAGCTTACCCTTTTCCGCCTCCTCTTTCCGCTTTACGGGGCCAGTCGCTGCCTGAAAATATAATGTAAGAACTTGGCGAAGCGTTTTAAAAAGCGAGGCAAATTGCGTTATTTTTGCGATGCTATATATTACCTTTCGAACATATTAGCACTTAGCTATTTAACAAGCTTTAACTCAACAGAAAGTAGAGCACCAGATTCAACGTTTAGCCAACATTGTAAAGTACCAAGCCATGAACAAATCCTTCAGCAGCCTTCTGGCCTTGTTGTTCCTGCCCCTGCTGGCGCTGGCACAACTTGTTACTGTCCCTAAAAACGTTTACTTCGCTGATATCCACCTCCGGCTCTCAGACAGGGCACAGGAGGAAATCCAGCAAAAAGTAGACGCGCTGCACCGCAACCAGACGTACTTTAAGATGAAAGTAGACCTGGCAGACGCATACTTTCCAGTTATCGAGCGGGTGTTCAAGGAGGAAGGCGTGCCGGATGACTACAAGTACCTGGCCCTGCAGGAAAGCGGCTTGCTTGGTGACGCTGTTTCTACTTCAAACGCCGTAGGTTACTGGCAATTTAAGCGCGAGGCTGCCTTAGACTTTAACCTGCGCATGGACAACAGGATAGACGAGCGCCGCCACATCATCGAGGCCAGCCGTGGTGCAGCCAAGTACTTCCTGCGCAGCAACACCTATTACAATAACTGGTTCAACTCCCTGCTTTCGTACTATCTGGGTTATACAGGGGCAAAAGCTTATACCAGTCCCTCAGATAATGGTGCACGTAAAATGGATGTTACGGAGAAGTCGCACCCTTACGTAATTACCTTCCTGGCGCACAAAATTGCTTATGAGGCTTTTGTGGGGAAAGCCAACCCTCCTGCCTTGTCGTTGCGCGAGATGCGCGGCACTCCGGGTCAGAGCTTAGCCGACATTGCCATGGCCACTCAGACTGACTATGCAGAGCTTGAGAAGTATAATAAATGGTTGTTAGGCAGCGCTATTCCTTCTGATAAGGATTATTACGTTATGGTACCGGTGCGCAACGGCGGCAGCGATGCAGGCTTGCTTGCATCCAAAGACACTGCTACACCGGCCACCTCAAAAAAGACTCTGGGCGCAAGAATGTCAAAGCGGAATGGGCTAAGCACTATCACCGCTCAGCCCGGCGATACAAAAGACAAGCTGGCCATGAGAGCAGGCCTCTCCACCCGCAAGTTCTTGAAGTATAACGACATGCACAACTTCGATGAGATTGTTGCAGGCTCAACCTACTATCTGGAGAAGAAAAACATGACCGCTGATGCGGAATACCATGTAGTGCAGCCGGGGGAAACCATGCAAATGATTTCGCAGCACTATGGCATTAGGCTGAACTACCTGCTGTTCAAGAACCGCATGAACCGCAGCGAGGCGCCAGTACCAGGCCGGGTACTGTGGCTTCAGAACCGCAGGCCAGCCCACACGCCAGTGGAAATCCGGGACCTGAAAAAAGCACAGACAAAACCTGCCACTGCTGCGCCGGCATATAACAAACCGGAAGCCACCGCTACCACACGGCAGGATGATGTAAAGCAGGATGACACAAAAGCTACTAAAAAAGAAACAGCCTCTGAGGGCAACGTTTTCAAGCGGTTCATCAACAGCCTGAAACGCTTTAAGAAGCAGGAACAAGAACAGGAAGAGACAGAGGAGGAAGAGCAAGCCATCGTAGCTGAAAAAGCACCAGTCAGAACAAAGACAACTACCCCTGCTCCGGCTGTGTCTACCAAGCCTTCTGAAGCTGTAAGTGCCAAACCATCAGAAGAAGAATGGATGGAAGCTGGCAAAGAAGAGTGGGTACAAACAGAGAAAATTGAGACGGTAGAAAAAGCAGAGAAATCAGAGCCTGCGGAAAAAGCCCCTGTTACAAAGGTGCCAGCAACGGAGCCACAAAAGAAGAATACGGTGCTGTACCCACAGAAAGACACCCTGCAGACCGTAAAACAGCCTGCCCAGCAAGCGCCAGTTGACACACTCCCTGTCCCTCAAACAGAGGAGCCTGCTGAAGAAGTGCAGCAGGAAGAGGCACCAGAAGAAGAGAAGGCAGAAGAGTGGAATATTGGAGCACCAACGGAGGAAGGCGCTGTGAAAGAACCAAAAGACATATTTGTAGAAACCACTGCTGCAACGAAGCCCGCTTCCCCTGTTAAAAAGCAGCAGGAAGCGGCTCCTGCACCAGCTCCACAGCCTGCTCCTAAACCCGCAAGGCATGTGGTAAAACAAGGCGAAACCCTCTACGGCATCTCCAGGATGTACGCCGTTACCGTAAATGACCTGACTGCATGGAATAAACTAGGTGATGCGCCAATCCGCATTGGCCAGGAGCTATTGATTGCAGAACCCCTGGTACAGCCTGAAAAAGAAACTGTGGCAGAGGATGTACCTGCTACCATGCTTGCTACTAACAGTGACTACCATACGGTAGTAGCTGGTGAAACGCTCTACCAGATTTCGAAGAAATATGGTGTTTCATTGGAAGATATCCGTAGCTGGAATAACCTGACCGACAACAACATTCGTTTGGGCCAGGAACTGCGCGTAAAGGCGCCGGCAGGCAACGCAGTACCAGCCAAAGCTACTGAGTCTGCTTCAGAAACCAGCGCGGTGTCCAGCACAGGGTACCATACAGTGGCTGGAGGTGAGAGCATGTACCAGATTTCCCGCAAGTACGGTGTCACTATCAAAGACATCATGGAGTGGAACAACAAGTCAGACTTTGCTGTAAGCGTGGGCGAGAAACTACTGATTAAGAAGAAGTAATCGTTTGGATAAAAGACTTTTTGGATAGGAAATCAGCGGAAACGCATTAGAAACAATAAGAGCCAGCAGTTATAGCTGGCTCTTATTGTTTCTAATGCGTTTCTTTTAGTCTTTTATCCTTTGTTCCTAAGTCTTTTGTTTACCTTTCCTCCGGCGGAACCGTCAAACTGGAGGCTGATTGAAGGCCGGTGGCAATTTCCGGCACAATGCCAAGGCGCCTGTAAATGGGCCACACCATCTGCCGGAGGCGCGGCAGGCTTACAGCGAACGGCACAATGCTCAGTGCACACAGCAAGCCACATCCCGCCAGGGTGTATGCTACACCTATGTGTTCTGCCACAGCGCCTGCCAGCATACTCCCGATGGGTGCCATGCCCATAAACGCCGTCGCATACAGGCTCATCACCCGCCCCCGCTTGTCATCGTCCACAATGGTTTGCAGCAAGGTATTGCAGGAAGCCATGGACACGATCATGCCGAAACCGGAAAACAGCATCAGCAACAGCGACAGCACCAGCATGGTTGAAAAAGAAAAAGCAATCAGCGAAGAGCCAAACAACACCATCATTCCCACAATCACCTTTCCCAGCCCCACCACGGTCTTTCGCTGTGCCAGGAACATGGCCCCGATTAATGCCCCAAGGCCAGAGGCTCCCATCAGGTAACCCAGCGTATTGGCTCCGCCATGCAGGATGTCCCGGGCAAAAACGGGCAGCAGCACACTGAAAGGCATTCCGAACAGGCTCAGGAGCGCCACAATCAGGATCAGCGCCCGGATAGGCGGAAACCCGAAGGCGTATTGAAAGCCGTCTTTCAACGACTGCCAGGCCTTACGCTGCTGCGCCACCCGCTCAAAAGGCTTCAGCCGCATCATCAGCAGCGAAGCCAGCACGGCAATATAGCTGAGTGCGTTGATAAGGATACAGATTCCCTCCCCTACCACCGCGATAATCAAACCTGCTATAGTCGGCCCCACCAGGCGCGCCATATTGAACATAGAAGAGTTTAGCGCAATGGCATTGCTGATGTTTTCCCGCTTTTCTACGAGTTCAAAAACAAAGGCCTGCCGGGTAGCGATGTCAAAAGCGTTGATAACGCCCAGCACTGCACTTAATGCCAGTACATGCCAAATCGCAATGGCATCGGTCAAGACCAGCACCGCCAGTGTCGATGCCTGCAGCATAGAAAGCGCCTGTGTTACAAGTAATACCTTGTGGCGGTCAAACTTATCGGCGGCCACACCCGCGAAGGGTCCGAGCAGGAAGGATGGAATCTGGCTGGAGAAGGTAACGGCCCCTAGCAGGAACACTGAATCTGTGAGGCGGTACACCAGCCAGCTCAGTGCTATCTGCTGCATCCAGGTACCAATAAGCGAGATTCCCTGCCCCACAAAGAACAACCTGTAGTTGCGTGACTGCAGCGCCCTGAACATGCTCTCTAACCTTCCTTCTGATTTTGCTTCTCCCATAACATAAATTTCTCCTGCTCCGGCACAGCTTTTTACTTACGTAGCCACACCGCTATGGAGTTATAGATTAAACAGCAGTGTGTTACATAAAGAGCAGAAACAGACTTCCCTGGGAGACAATTCTGCCCCATGTTTTGTTAGCGCAGAAGCTGCTTTGGGGTTTGGGCAGCCGCCCTATTTTTCGTACTTTTAACATCCCGGAAATGCACCCGAAGCATAGAAATTCTACTATGCAGAGGGCATTCAAAATTCATCATTCGTAATTCATACTTCTCCTGAATGCCAGTTTTTTCGCATTTACACACGCATACGCAGTACTCGCTGCTCGACGGCCAGGCCAGCATTGGCGCGCTCATGAAAAAGGCGCAGGCTGATGGCATGCCCGCCGTCGCCATGACGGATCACGGAAACATGTTTGCCGCCTTCAACTTTGTGGCCGAGGCAAACAAGTATAACGTGAAGCCAATCGTGGGCTGCGAGTTTTACCTTGTAAAAGACCGCCACCTGAAAACCTTCAGCAAAGAGGTAAAAGATGTGCGCCACCACCAGCTGCTGCTGGCCAAAGACCAGGAAGGCTACCAGAACCTGGCAAAGCTGTGCTCGCTGTCTTATATAGAAGGGGTGTACAGCAAGTGGCCCCGTATCGACAAGGAACTACTGTTAAAATATAGCAAAGGACTGATTGCCACCAGCTGCTGCATTGGTGCCGAGGTGCCGCAGGCCATTCTCTGGAAAACCGAAGAAGAAGCCGAAGAGATATTTAAGTGGTGGCTGGATGTTTTTGGCGAGGATTACTATATCGAGATACAGCGCCACGGCCTGCAAAACATCGACGGCACAGGCAAAAGCCAGGAAGACATCAACCAGGTGCTGCTGAAGTGGGCGAAGAAGTATGATGTAAAGGTTATCTGCACCAACGACTCCCATTATGTAGACCAGGAAGACTGGAACGCGCACGACATCCTGCTTTGTGTGAACACCGGCGAAGACCAGTCGACGCCGGTTGGTGACTTTGCCACCCGCTACTACCGTTTCCTGACAGATGATCAGAAAGTGATTTACGACACGGTAGACAACGTACGCAACAAGTACAGTAACAACGCCAGCATCCGGCAGATGCTGCAGCGCATTGACGAGGCTGGTCCGAAAACACGTTTCGGCTTCCCCAACGACCAGTTCTACTTCAAGACGCAGGCCGAAATGAACGAGCTGTTCAAGGATGTGCCGCAGGCGGTGGACAACACCAATGAGATCGTAGACAAGATTACGCCTCCGAAGCTGAAGCGCGACATCCTGCTACCCAACTTCCCGATACCGCCGGAGCATGCTGGCCCGGATGCTTACCTGCGCCACCTCACCTACGAGGGTGCGAAAAAGCGCTATACAGACATAACACCTGATGTAGAGGAACGCCTGGACTATGAACTGCGCATCGTGGAGACGATGGGTTTTGCCGGGTACTTCCTTATTGTGCAGGACTTTATTAACCGTGGCCGCGACATGGGTGTGTTTGTGGGCCCCGGTCGTGGTTCGGCTGCTGGTTCGGCCGTAGCCTACTGCATCGGTATCACCAACATCGATCCGATTAAGTACAACCTGCTGTTTGAGCGATTCCTGAACCCGGAGCGTGTGTCGATGCCCGATATTGATATTGACTTTGACGACGTGAACCGCCAGCGCGTGATCGACTATGTGGTGGAGAAGTATGGTAAAACACAAGTAGCCCAGATCATCACCTTTGGTACCATGGCTGCCAAATCGTCTATCAAAGACGTGGCGCGCTCTACCTCTTTGCCATTGGCAGAGGCCAACGAACTGGCCAAGATGGTGCCGGACACTCCAGGCACCACACTGGCAAAGGCCTTTATGGAAAACCTGGAACTGGCCGCCATCCGCGAAGGAGACGACCACCGTGCCGCTGTACTTAAGCTTGCTGAGAAGTTGGAAGGCTCTGTCCGCAACACCGGTATACACGCAGCGGGTGTGATTATCGCCCCGGATGACATCACCAACTATATCCCGGTGTCCACCTCCAAAGATGCCGACCTGCTCGTGACGCAGTTTGATGGTAAGGTGATTGAAAGCGCAGGCATGCTGAAGATGGACTTTTTGGGCCTAAAGACCCTGACCATCATCAAAGACGCGCTGGAGCTGATTAAGAAGAACCACGGCGTTGACATCAACATAGATGAGATTCCGATTGACGACGAGAAAACGTACCAGCTGTACCAGCGCGGTGACACCATTGGTACGTTCCAGTTCGAATCGGAGGGCATGCGCATGTACCTTAAGGACCTGCAGCCTACCAACATTGAAGACCTGATTGCCATGAACGCCCTTTACCGCCCGGGCCCGATGCAGTTCATCCCGAACTTCATTAACCGGAAGCACGGCAAAGAGGAAGTGGAATACCCGCACGAACTGCTGAAACCGATACTGGAGTATTCCTACGGTATCATGGTGTACCAGGAGCAGATCATGCAGACGGCCCAGATTCTGGCCGGTTACTCTTTGGGTGGTGCCGACTTGCTGCGCCGCGCCATGGGTAAGAAGGACATGAAAAAGATGGCCGAGGAGCGCGAGAAATTCATTGCCGGTGCTGCTGAAAAGCACAACATCCCGGCAAAGAAAGCCTCTGAGGTATTCGACGTGATGGAGAAGTTTGCCCAGTACGGCTTTAACCGCTCCCACTCCGCTGCCTACTCGGTAGTAGCCTACCAGACGGGCTATCTGAAAGCCCACTACCCTGCCGAGTATATGGCAGCCGTGCTTACGAACAACATGAACGACATTAAAAAGGTGACGTTCTTTATTGAGGAGGCACGTAAGCAGGGCGTACAGGTATTAGGTCCGGACGTAAACGAATCCTTGCTCAAGTTCAACGTGAACGAGCAGGGCCACATCCGCTTTGGCCTGGCCGCGATAAAAGGAACTGGTGAGGCGGCAGTAGATGCCATCATCTCAGAGCGTGAAAACGGCTTGTACCGTGACATCTTCGATTTTGCGAAGCGCGTGAACCTGCGTGCTGTAAACAAAAAGACCTTCGAAAGCATGGCCCTGGCCGGTGCTTTTGATTCGTGGGAGCTGTACCACCGGGCACAACTGGTAGAGGTGGCAGAAGGCGAAAGCATGAGCTTGTTGGAGAAAGCGGTGCGTTACGGTAACAACTACCAGGCAGAACAGCAGGCAGCCCAGCAGTCGCTGTTTGGTGGTGGTGCCGCTGTGGCAGCCCCCATGCCTAAGTTACCGGAAGTAGCCCCCTGGACACAGGCCGAGATGCTTCGCCGCGAAAAAGAGGTGGTCGGCTTCTATATGTCGGGACACCCGCTCGACCAGTTTAAGCTGGAGATAGACTCTTACTGCACCTGTCCGCTGAACAGGATTGAGGAGTATAAAAACCGCGATGTGAATGTGGCCGGCATGGTGACGGATGTGGTTATCCGGACAGCCCGTAACGGCAATCCATTCGCGCTGTTCACCATTGAGGATTACGACACGTCGATGCAGATGGCACTGTTTGGGGAGGATTACGTGAAGTTCTCGCCTTACCTCAAAATGGGCCTGTACCTGTTTATCCGGGGCAAAGTGCAGCTGCGCTATAAGTCTGAAGACCAGTGGGAGCTGAAGCCGCAAAATATCCAGCTCTTAGGTGATATCATGGAAAAGATGGCGCAGGGTGTGCAAATAAACATCAACCTACAGCACTTCACGCCGAACCTGGCCGATGCTTTGGAAACTGCCATTATGGAGAGTTCTGGTGGAAAGCGTCTGGAGATTACCCTGCACGTGCCGGAAGAAAAGCTGGCCCTGCCCATGTACTCCCGCAAGTACCGCATCGACCCAAAGGTGTTCCTGACATCCATCAAGGATATGGGGCTTGGGGAATGTAAGCTGATTTAACTGATTTGGAAATTTAAGATGAGGAGGTATGCTACTGCCGTGGCATACCTCTTTTTGCACTGCTTTTATTGTTGCTGCTCATTCAACTTCTTAGTCAGAACGCTACCTGCCGGGGATTTCCTAGTCCCCGAATTGCAACTAACGCGGGTGAGAGCAGTGTACTGGAAATTGGGCTGCAGGACTAGGTTAAGTACTTTTGAGCTGTACTGTCCTCCCCTTATTAAAACTCCCCCTCATTCTTTAAACATTTTTTAACTATACTTGTTGGTACAAATTATACCATACCCTGACAGGCCTCGCTGCCGTAAGTATATACAGTAACAATGGTGAAAGGAAGCTCACAAGCACAAAAAGCAAGACAGCTTGTCAGGATATTGTATTTTGGGCACATATTTGCCAAACTTATTATTGTTACTATATTTAAACATAGAACTTAACACAACAAACCGTTAAAATTATGGCTAACAAAGCAATAGAAATCACAGACGCGAATTTTGATGAGATCATCAATTCAGATAAACCCGTATTAGTAGACTTTTGGGCAGAGTGGTGCGGACCGTGCCGCATGGTAGGCCCGATCGTAGAAGAACTGGCCGGCGAGTACGAAGGCAAAGCCGTTATTGGTAAAGTAGACGTAGACGCAAACCCACAGACTTCTGCCAAATTTGGTATCCGCAGCATCCCAACCCTTCTAGTTTTCAAGAATGGCGAAGTAGTAGACAAGCAGGTAGGCGCTGTGCCTAAGAACGTGCTGTCTCAGAAGCTGGAGTCACAAATGGCTTAAGTCTGAAAAGCTATACTAACAAAAAGAGAGGCTCTCCCGCTGTGGCGGGAGAGCCTCTCTTTTTGTTAGTATCATGAAGCTTATTCTTTTTTGTCGCCGTCTTCCAGTATGACGCTGATCTCACCACTACGCTCTAAATAGGCATACTTAATTTTGCTTATTTCTGCTCTGCTACCTGATTTCCGGACAGCCTCTTCCAGATCATTTTCTGTTACACTGTTGTCTCTCATGGCGTCCCGCTTTAAATCACCATCATCCACTAACTTCACCCGTTGCCCCTTAATCAGGTTACCGAAGCCAAAGTTCGAGTGATAAGCCGCTATAGCTAAGCCTTTATGCAGTAACACCAACACCAGGGCAGCCGCCAGTGTAGGGACAAAAGGAGAGTTTCCGGTGATGGCCCTGCTGAGAATGGAACCATAGATAATACCCAGCACAATATCAAAAGCAGAGTTCTTGCCAAAAATACGATGGTTGCCAATCCGCAGAATCAGCAGGGCGGCGAAAAAGACAACCACTGCCCGCACAGACATCTGCCACCAGGTAAGATCCCCTCCATCTATACCAAAAGCTATGTCAAAAAATTCTCCCATAACTCCTCAAACGGAAGGTCTCATGGGAACGTTAACCTGCTTCAGTTGGCGTCGCCGCAGTTGCAAAGGCTTTTGTCAAGGTTACAGAGCAGTTCGTACTCTTTTTCCACCTCCTGTGTTAGCTGTCTCAGCTTTGTATTGTAATCCTGCACTTTCTGCAGCAGCATTTCCTCCGGTGCTTGTTTGTTCAGCTGATCCAGCGCCTTGATACCGATGCCAAATGCCTTGTTCTTTTCATGCATGCGGCTGATGTATTGGTCAGGACTTTCACTAGCAGAGGCAAAAGTCTGCAAGTTGTTCTGGATGCACTGCTGGTGCTTCAGGCACTTGAATATTGTTTGCTCCGCCACCTGGTTCAGCTCGCTTTTCTGTTTCAGAGCCTGCTTCAGTTTAAAGCTTTCGTAGCGTTTGTTATAATCGGTCACAGCCTCCCGCACCTTTTCGCGGCAGGTCTGGCACTTGCTGTTTGTGGCTTTGTCTGACAAGGTATTACGTTTTGACAGGGTTTCTTCTGTGGCCTCTGTTGCATTAAGCTGTGCCACATCTTTCGCAAACACCTCGTTATACTGCTGGTCCTCCAGCTTTGTGATTAGCCGTACGATGGCCTCTCCTTCAACCGAAGCTGACAAGTATTCCGGTTTTGGCAGTTCTACAGCATAAAGTCGGGCAAGAGCTGCTTCCCGTTTTTCCGGCGAGTTCCAGGTCTGGGGATCGTTTTCTAAATCCCGGAGCGTGTTCACCAGCAGCTTCCCGTTCTTCAGGTTGTGGTCTGCCTCCAGGTACAAATCTGCATTGTTCAGTATCGACTGGTATTCTGTCCGGAAGACATTCTGATAAGTGCTGTTGCCCTCGAACTCCTTTTCCCGCACATCAAATGTGCCTTTCAGGCGCTTGTACTCCTGGATAATGGCAAAGAGATTTTTCGCATTTACTTCCGGGCTGTTGTTGCGGTAGTTCAGGCGGTAAGTGTTCAGGTTCTGCTTCATCTCAGCAAACACCTTCAGGAACTCCACATAAAGCTTTTCCTGGCGATATGTTTCATCATTCACCAGCTTTTGCTCATAAGCATTCTGTATTTTCTGCTTGCGCTTCTCAATCAGGTCCAGCGTCACTTCGTCGCCGGTGAGCACATCCATTTTGTAGAGCGACTTGTAATTCGCCACCACCATAAAAGGATAGTCTTTGTAATCTATCAAATCCTCCAGTTGCTTCCGGTCCAGCTTGTTAGGGTTCTTCTGCAGGTAACCTGCCAGTTTAGCCGGTTTGATGGTAACAGTTTTCACATCGCCGGGCACAAACACATAGATGCGCACCGAGTGCAGGCGTGTGTCGAAGTTCTGGCCCTCATACAACCGAATAGTAGAACTGAATTTATACTCTTTCCGGTTAGCGCGGGAACTAAGCAGGTTACCAAATTCACCTACCAGCGACAAAACCGCAGTGGAGGGATTGGGCAGCTTGGATATATTCACCAGTTGGTTCGCTACCAGGTTAAACACCTGATCACCCTCGCTGTTGGTAACGGCTTTGGCGTTTATTACCGCGTCAATACTGGTGCTGGTAGAAGTCAGCGGCATTTTATCGATAACGCGCACTACTTCCAGATGGTCGCTTATCTGAGTCTTGTATTCTTTGCTGTCCTGGCTGATAGAGAAGTTGTAGAGCGGATACACAATCTCATCGTTTCCGAAGAGTTTCATGTTCCTGAGTTGCGCCGTGATGAAGAGGTTTTCCAGATCGGTTCCGTACTTCTTTTTTGGCTTCCGCACCCCGCGCTCCAGCTCATTCAGCACTCGGGTAAACCGGTTGCCATTATAAAGGTAAATATCTGTGGAGAGGTACTGCCACTCCTCTGAAAACTGGAACTCATCGTTATAGGTGTATCCGAGGCGGGTCTCGATATTACGCTGCGCGAAAGCCTGCTGGCAAAGCAGCAGCATCAGGAGAACGTAGCAGATCTTACTCATAAAATATGTTGTTTGACTTGTGCTGTAACGATGCAAAAGGAGTCGGTTTTCGAAATCACCTAACGTCAAAAAATTAATATAAGTGCAGCAAAGGTGCTAATTATTTAGCATGTAACGTACAATAAAATAATATTGGAAGAAATAAAAAGATGAACATACAAGTAATGTTAGGAACAGCCTTTTTGGCAGCGCTTCTGTTAGTACAGGAGGATCCGAAAACAACCGCTACAGGTACCTCTTACAGCAATTCTGATGCCATGCTTACGGAGGCTCAGAAAGTGGAGCGGCTTATCCTTTTTATTCGCGGCCTGGAGGGTGCCATATTTATCCGGAACGGCAGCGAGCACAATTGCCAGCAGGCAGCAGACCATCTGCAGGCTAAATGGAGAAAGCATATGAGCAAGATCCGCACTGCCCGGGATTTCATAGAAGCGCTTGCATCAGCCTCAGGCATAACGGGAGAGCCATACAAGATCAGGTTTCCGGACGGCACTGTTGTAGGAACAAAAGAGGTGCTGATGCAGGAACTGAGGCGGCTGGAGCAGCAGTAGCCTAACTTGTTTTCCTAAACGTGCACTGTTGCTGTCACGTATCAAATTAAAAAGTCCGACAGAAAGTTTATATCTGGTTATTATGCTACAGTTATTAGAAGAGTCTCAAGGTGATCTGGTTGCATTCCGTATATCAGGGAACGTAGATAAAAACGATTATAACGTGATGCTCCCGGTGCTGGAAGAAAAAATCCGCCAGCATGGCAAAATCAAAGTGTATGCAGAGGTGCAGGATGTGGAGGCATACTCCCTGCGGGCTTTGTATGAAGATATAAAATTTGACCTGAAGCATGCCTCGGATTTTAGCAAAGCCGCCATTGTAGGCGATAATGATTGGCTAAGCTGGCTGACCACAGCGGCTCGCCCCTTTACAACCGCTGAAGTAAAATATTTCAACTTTAACCAGCGCGAGGCGGCCTGGGAGTGGGTGCATGAAGGAACTCCTCCTGCAGGTGCCAGAGCACAAAGCCCACAGTCGCCTGCTTAAAGGCTTGCTCCCCTGCATACCGGGTGAACCTGCTGTTTAGCAACTACAAAAGGTTCTCCCTGATTTCCTGGTAATAGGAAGCCAGCTACATCCATTATAAAGCAGTAATTTTAAACCAACAACTTACCTAAAGCTTTTTGTGCCTTTCATGGCATTCTTTCCTATATTGTAATTGTGTACTCACCTACAATACATTGTAATTAAGCTCATGACACAATTGCAACTGGCTTCAAAGCGCCTGCTTCGCTTACTTTGCCTTTCAGGTATCACCTTAGGCGCGTATGCCTGCCTCAACCCAAAACAGCAAGCGTCACAGGAGGCGACTGCGCCACGGGTCCTGGTTTTCTCTAAAACACAAGGATGGAAACATACCTCCATCCCCCATGGTATTGCTGCCTTTCAGAAGATGGCGCAGGAAAACGGCTTCAAGGTTGATACGACTAAGAACGCCGCTTATTTTGTAGATGACAGCTTACGGAATTATCAGGCTGTTGTCTTCCTGAGCACGACCGGCAATGTGCTGAACCCTGAGCAGGAGGCTGCTTTTGAGCGTTACATACAGGCAGGCGGGGGCTACATGGGCATACACGCGGCGGCAGACACTGAATACGATTGGCCCTGGTATGATAAATTAATGGGAGCACATTTCTCGAGCCACCCGCTGAACCCGGGCGAGCGCAAAGCCACCGTGGAAATCCTGGACAAGAACCATCCTGCCACCGCAGGCCTGCCAGACCGTTGGGAGCGCACCGACGAATGGTACAGCTACAAGTCATTTTACCCTGGCCTGAAGGTGCTGGCCAACCTCGACGAGAACACCTATGAGGGCGGAACCAACGGGGCAAACCACCCGATTGCCTGGTACCACGAGTTCGACGGCGGCCGTGCCTTCTATACCGGTGGCGGCCATTTAGATGAGAGCTACAGCGACCCGCTTTTTGTAAAGCACCTGCTAGGTGGTTTGCAATATGCCATGGGTGATGGCAAGCCATTAGATTACAGCAAGTCTTACGCAAAGGTGGTGCCGGAGCAGAACCGCTTTGTAAAAACCGTTCTCGTCAACGACCTGAACGTGCCGATGGAGCTTGCTGTTTCTGATGATGGACGCGTCTTCTATTCAGAGTTGAGCGGCAGCCTCTTCCTATACAACACACAAACAGGCCAGAACAAACTGGTTCATGAGTTCCCGGTGGTAAAGAAAGGAGGCACTGGTTTGATAGGTGTCACGCTGGACCCGAATTTTGCTACAAACAACTTCATCTATTTATATTATTCCCCTCCAAAGGCAGCAGAGCCTTATTTATTTAACCTTTCCCGCTTTAAGGTAAATGCGGATAATACCCTGGACCTGGCATCGGAGAAGGTACTGCTGCAGGTACCGGTGCAGGAGAACAGCGGTGCCCACCACGGGGGCTCACTGGCATGGGACAAAGAGGGCAACCTCTACCTTTCCACCGGCGACAGCACCACGCCTTTCCCGTCGGATGGCTATGCACCGATAGACGAGCGCCCGGGCAAAGAATATTATAGTATGGATGCGCAACGGGCATCTTCTAACACCAACGACCTGAAAGGTAAAATCCTGCGCATTCACCCGGAACCGGACGGCACCTATACTATTCCGGAAGGCAACCTGTTCCCGAAAGGAATGGAGAAAACACGGCCTGAGATTTATGTGATGGGTACGCGGAATCCTTACCGCATAGCGGTTAACCCAAAAACTTCTGTCCTGTATTGGGGAGAGATAGGTCCGGATGCCGGTAAAGACAGCCTGCAAGGCCCGAGAGGCTACGACGAGTTTAACCAGGCGAAGAAGCCTGGTAACTACGGCTGGCCTTACTTTATAGGCAACAACTACGCCTATTCTGAATGGGACTTTGCCACTAAAACGGCTGGTCCGCTCTATGACCCGAAAGCGCCGGTAAACAACTCGCCTAATAACACCGGCCTTACCAACCTGCCACCTGCCACACCCGCCATGATCTGGTATCCGTACGCTGCCTCAAAGGAATTCCCGGAATTGGGTGTGGGCGGAAGAAGCGCCATGGCCGGAGCCTTTTATACTTACGACCCAAACTCCTCCTCAGCCAGCAAGTTTCCGGAGTACTACGACGGCAGCCTGTTCCTGATGGAGTGGATGCGCAACTGGGTAATGGCCGTGCGCTTTGATGAGAACGAGAACTACCTGCGCAGCGAGCCTTTCATGACGGCTAATGGCGACTTCAGACGCCCGATTGATATGGCTTTCGGCAAAGACGGTGTCATGTATATGCTGGAGTACGGTTCTGTGTACGGAGCCGATAACGACGATGCGCGTTTAGTTAAAATTGAGTATAACAGAGGCAACCGTGCCCCTGTCGCCAAAGCCACTGTAACGGATTCGGCTGCCGTGGCGGACATCAACAAGCGCGTGTTCCTGACCTCAGAGCGGGACCTGCCGGAGATACGCGAAGCAATAGGCCAGGCGCCGCTACGGGTACTGTTCAGCAGCCGGGGCACCCGCGACTTTGACGATGAAGATAAACTGACGTATGAGTGGCTGTTTGATGGTAAAACTGTCGGTTCCACAAAACCGAACCCGACCTACACCTACACCCAAAATGGCATCTACAACGCTATCCTGCGAGTAAGCGACTCAAAAGGTTTAATGGACGCAGATACAATTGAAGTGAGGGTAGGCAATGCCAAGCCGGTTGTCACCATCAACACCACAGGCAATAAATCTTTCTTTTGGGAGCATAAGCCGCTGCAGTACGCGGTGGCCGTGTCTGACAAAGAAGACGGTAAAATCGACCCGAAGAAGGTGAAGGTGTACTTCAACTACAATTCACAGCAAGGTGCTAAACCAGCTGCTCCTGTAATGGGGCACCAGGCAGCCAACACTGCATCCTTTTCGCTAGGCGAAAGCCTGATAGCTGGCAGCGACTGCAAAGCCTGCCATACCATCGATAAAGTTTCAGTTGGCCCGTCTTATACGGACGTGGCAAAGCGCTACAAAACGAAGAATGGCGCTGTAGAAGCCCTGGCAAAAAAGATAATTGAAGGCGGCGGCGGCAACTGGGGTAAAACCTATGTGATGAGTGCCCACCCGCAACTCACGCAGCAGGATGCGCAGGAGATAGTGAAGTATATTTTCTCCCTGACCGATAAAAAGAAGGAACAGACAGCGTTGCCAACACAAGGTAAATTGTCCTTCAAAGAGCATAAGGCAGACGAACCGGTGGGCAGGTATACCCTGGCAGCTATTTACACCGATAACGGAGGCAAAGAAGTTGGCCCGCTCACAAACTCAGAGGTGCTCACCCTGCGCAATGCTAAGGTAAAAACTGCCTTTGCTGATGCGCATGTGGGCTTCCCGAGGTGGGGGAACAGCCTGAGCGGCGGCGACCATAAATCTTATATCCTGCTCCGCAACATCGACCTGACGGGTATTCAGCAGTTCACGTATGAATATGCCTCTTTGGACAAGGACGGTGAAATTGAAGTACGCATCGACTCCCAGGGAGGCCCCGTTATCAGCAGAACACCTTATAAAGCCACCGGTTCCTGGGATAAGGCTGGCAAAGTAACAGGCGAGGTTTCTACGCCAACCACCGGAAAACATGATGTCTATTTTATAGTTGTAAAACCTGACAAGCCGAACAATGACATCATCTCCCTGAGTACGATTGAGTTTAAAGAGGGCGCGTCTACTGTGCAGAATCCGTAAGCTGGTTTTGTTTCACTCTTTGAAAGCAAGGCTGAGAGTATGCCTGTTACTGAACAGGCATACTCTCAGCCTTGCTTTGTGTTTTCACCAGTAAGTATAGGTGCGCAAGGTCATCGATTGTTGGTGAAAACAACAACAATGGCACATGGCATTGATGGCAGTCTAAGCCAGATGCCAGGCAAGCTTAATGTTATCCCTCTTCGAAGGGGGACTTTTAAAAGCACTGGCAAATAATTCCTGTAAAATGAGAAGAGGAACTGTTTTCGCAGTTCCTCTTCTCATTTTATGGTGCTGTACCAGGGGCTTTAATCCTTGTAAATCGCAACTTCTGATTTGCCTTTCTTGATATAGCCGCGGTACATGCCGGCAGAGTTGAAGGGCATGGCTACATTGCCGTTTCTGTCTACGGCAATCACGCCGCCTTCTCCGCCACGTTTTACCAGCTTCTTCATCACCACTTCATCGGCTGCTTTTTTCAACGATAAGCCTTTGTAGTCCATCAGCGCAGCAATGTCGTGGGCCACTACGGAACGGATAAAGTACTCGCCATGGCCTGTGGCAGATACGGCACAGGTGTTGTTATCGGCATAAGTTCCTGCCCCGATAATGGGTACATCTCCTACACGGCCGTACCGCTTGTTGGTCATGCCGCCCGTAGAGGTTGCAGCTGCCAGGTTGCCGTAGGCATCCAGGGCCACAGCGCCCACTGTACCGAACTTCTGACCTTCAATAAAAATGTTTTCGGTGCTGCCGGTGCCACCGCTGTGGTCCAGTTGCGTTTTCTCTTTGTCCCGAATCTGCTGCAATTGATTAAAGCGTGTTTCAGTGTGGAAATAAGAAGGATCTACCAGTACCTGTCCTTTCTCTTTCGCAAACTTCTCAGCTCCGTTGCCGATCATCATCACGTGCTCCGACTGCTCCATCACTGCACGGGCGGTGCTGATGGGATTCCGGATGGTGGTAACACTTGCAATGGCACCCGCATTCAGCGTTTTACCATCCATGATGGCGGCATCCATCTCGTTTTTGCCTTCGTTTGTGAACACAGCACCTTTACCGGCATTGAATAAAGGAGAATCTTCCATCACACGCACGGTGGCTTCCACAGCATCCAGGCTACTGCCCCCCTTTTCCAGAATGGCATAGCCTGTTTTCAGGGCCTCGTTCAGCTTTTCTTTATAGGCTTTTTCTTTTTCAGCCGTCATGTTAGCGCGCGTAATCGTACCAGCGCCGCCATGTATCACCAGCGTTATTTTGTTATAGTCGGGCTTCGTCTGCGCCAGGCCCACATAGCCTGCCAGCAGGAACAGGCACAGGAAATAGAACTTCTTTATCATCGTTCAGGAGTAAAAAACAAGGAATACCATGAGGCAGCAACCAAGCTGCTCTTAAAGTTAGGAGAATAGTCTGAGAAAGTAAAAACGCGGTGTGGCACTGCCTAATTCCTTTTTTACAGTGTAGCAGGCCAAAGGTTCTCCCATCCCCCCTTATCTTCGAGGCATGAAGCTGATAGACAAACTGGCTTGGATAGAGATACAGGACAGGAAAATACTGAGCACCCGCAGCAAGGGCAAAGACGCCTACTATATACCCGGTGGCAAACGTGAAGCCGGCGAAACAGACCACCAGGCCCTGATACGGGAGATTGAGGAGGAACTCACGGTGCAGCTTAAACCGGACACGCTGGAGTTTATCCGAAACTTCCAGGCGCAGGCACACGGGCATGCCGCCGGTATTGAAGTAAAAATGCAGTGCTACAAAGGCAGGTACAGCGGCACAATTACCGCAAGCTCCGAAATAGAAGAAGTTGTCTGGCTCACCTATCAGGACCGGGACAAAGTGTCGCCTGTGGACAAGCTTATCTTCGACTGGCTACAACAGCAGGATTTGATTGATTGACACTGCAGACACCAATGCCGCTCCTCCTCCGCCTGAAGCACTGGCAGACTTTTCTGCTGCTTTTTGTGCTTCCCTTTTTGCTGCAGTATGGCATGCCAAAACTACTGGCTGCTGCCGGTGTAGCGCCGGGCTGGTTTGCCACTTTGCTTCTTGATGCACTGCCTTCAGTGGCCTGTGTGCTCTGGCTGTGGCAGATAGGATTATACCTGTACCACCGACTGCCGGAACAGATTAGAATCACCCCGGTATACCTCCACCTCGGCATGCTGTATTTTGTGCTGTACACCCCGTTGCTTCTTTACACGCTGGGCCTTATGAAAGAAAGTGCGCTGGAAGGCCACTTGCCGTACGGCATGCTGCTGCTCCTTGTGCCAATGCACCTGCTGGCCACGTTCTGCTTTTTGTACATCGTGTACTTTGCAGCCCGGGCGCTGGTGAGTGTGGAACAGCAGCGGGTGGTTGCTGCCGGGGAGTTTACGGGTGCTTACCTGCAGTTTCTGTTCCTGCCCCTTGGCATCTGGTTTCTGCAACCCCGGCTCAACAAACTAAGCGCCAAGCCTGCACCACAGTAACACGCTACCTTTTCATTGTCAGAACATTAAAATATTTTTATTAAAAAATATACCCTAAAAAAAATATTCTATATTGCATGCCGTTATGAAGCGAGAAAAGCAAAATGATTTTATATTTTTGCAGCGATCGCCTAGCCTGACGCCTGATATTTTACCATATTTGCAACACTACTAGTATCTACAAACCAAACAACAATTAACTATTCAACATGAAATTTAATTTCTTCAAAGCCTCCCTTTCATTGGTGCTGTGCTCCTCACTAATGGCCTCCTGTGTATCTTCTAAGAAGTACGAAGATCTTCAGGCAAGCAAAGAAGCGCTCGAGCGTGAGCAGGCTGCTTCCAAGCAAAGAGTAGACGAACTGTCTGCCTCCCTGAAAGACCGTGAGCAAAAGCTTGCCGAAATGGAGCGTGCCATGAACGAGCAGCAGAAGATCCTGGACAACCTGAAAAACGAGGTAAACTCTGCACTGCAGGGCTTCAACCAGGGTGACCTGAGCGTGAGCGTAAAAGACGGTAAAGTTTACGTATCTATGTCTGACAAGCTTCTGTTCGCAACTGGTAGCACCAAAGTAAATGCTGCTGGTCAGAAAGCAATCAACCAGTTGGTGGATGTACTGAAGAAAAACCAGGAGGTTGGTGTAATGGTAGAAGGCCACACAGATGACGTAAGCGTAGCCAGCGGCATGAAGTACTTGTCTGACAACTGGGACCTGAGCGTACTGCGTGCTACTGAAATCACACGTATGATGACACAGAAAGGTCTTTCTCCTGACAGAGTAACACCAGCAGGCCGCTCTTTCTACATGCCGGTAGACACAGGCCGTTCAGCTGAGGCAAAAGCGAAGAACCGTCGTACAGAAATCATCCTGACGCCAGACTTCTCTGAGATCTACAAAATCATTGGTATCCAGTCTTAATCATAGACATTGATTATAAAACGAAAGCCGATGCTCTGAAAAGGGCATCGGCTTTTTTGTTGCTGCATAGTGATGGCTGTTGTTGATAGTTATCAGGGGAATTAATGTTAGTATAAAGCACCAGCATTTGTTGTCCCTACTGAGAAATAACATCCGACATTGACACAATCATTTACCTGATAATCCTTGATTACGCTCGGCGGAATTTATAATCCCGTTTTTGCCGGGAAGCAGGATTTGTAACCTACTTCCGGAAACAAATTGACCAAGTATAAGTCAGCAGCGGCACATCAACCTTACGCCTTCATCTCCTTCGCCTGCCGAATGGCTTCAAACAGCGCTGCTGCGTTTTGTGAGCCAATGAGCAGTGGTTTTTGGTTGTAAAAAAGCAGCTGTACCCCTTCGTTGCCGGACATGTTATAGGCCTTGCCCCGAAAGCTCCACCGGATGCCCCAGCCGCCATAATCACCGATAGGGTTATAAGTGACGCGTGCATAGTCGCGGACGGAATGCAACTGAATGCGCTTCGGGCGCAGATGAAAAGGCCAGAACCGCACCTGCAGTTCTCCCGGGTGCACCACCGTAGTGAGCCGCATACTGTAAAAGAAAACGGGCAGGCCCAGCCCTATCAGCACAAAAAACACAATGAGCTGCACATTAGAAACCGGATTACTACCAAAGCTGCCACCGAGCAACACCTGCGACACAAAACCTGCCCAGAAAATGGCAGCAACACTCAGCACCACAACCCACAGCCAGAACTGCTTGAAGCGCTGCCGTTCTCTGAAAAGTATTTTCTGCTCTGCCATTTTTTGAGACACTAGATATTTGATACAAGACGCAAGCCTTGGTCCTTGTTTCAGTTTCTACGGCACGGCACCTGTAGAAAGTTATCAAGACAGAAACTATATAGCACTAAAGCAAAGCCGCCCGCTGTAGCAGCAGGCGGCTTAGGATATATTCAAAAGAAGGAGTCTAACATCTAGTATCCAGCGTCCAGCATCTGGAAAAAACTAACGCAACGCCTGTTCCAGGTCGCTCAGCAGGTCTTCTATATCCTCTACACCTACACTCAGGCGAATCAGCGACTCGCTTAAGCCGGCTTTCATACGTTCCTCAGCCGGGATGCTGGCATGCGTCATGCTGGCCGGGTGCCCGCACAGCGACTCAACGCCACCCAGCGATTCTGCCAATGTAAAGAACTTAAACTTCTCCAGCACGCGTATGGCATCCTCTACTTTATCGCCTTTCAGCACAAAGGAAACCATGCCGCCGAAATCGCGCATTTGCTCCTGTGCCACTTTATGGTTCTTGTGCTCAGCAAAACCAGGCCAGAACACTTTCTCTACCTTTACGTGGCCTTTCAGGAACTCCGCCACCTGGCGTCCGTTCTGGCAATGGCGCTCCATGCGCAGGTGCAGCGTCTTCAGGCCGCGCAGTACCAGGAAACAGTCCTGAGGACCAGGTGTGGCACCACAGGAGTTCTGGATAAACGCGAGTTGCTGGTGCAGGTCATCATCCTTTACCACAATCGCGCCCATCACCACATCAGAGTGACCGCCCATGTACTTCGTCAGCGAGTGCATCACAATGTCGGCACCCAGGTCGAGCGGCGTTTGCAGGTATGGCGTGGCAAAGGTATTGTCGGCTACCACCAGCAGCTTATGCCTTTTGGCAATCTCAGCGCAGCCTTTTATATCAATGATGTTCAACAGCGGGTTGGTGGGCGTCTCTACCCATATCATGCGGGTGTTCTCGTTCACCAGCGATTCTACTTTGGTCAGGTCGCCCATGTCGGTGAAGTGGAACTTAATGCCGTAGTTCTGGAAAACTTTCGTGAAGATGCGGTAGCTGCCGCCGTACAGGTCGTTGGTGGAAATCACCTCATCACCGGGCTTCAGCATTTTAATGATGGCATCCACGGCCGCCATGCCCGATGAAAAGCAAAGGCCATGCTTGCCGTTCTCCAGCGCCGCCAGCGCATTCTGCAGTTGTGTGCGGGTGGGGTTGTGGGTACGGGAGTATTCGTAGCCTTTGTGGTCGCCGGGAGAACGCTGCACATAGGTAGATGTCTGGTAAATAGGCGTCATAATGGCGCCGGTGGTTGGATCTGGCTCTACGCCAGCGTGTATGGCTTTTGTTCCGAATTTCATATTCATAGTTTCTGTTTAAGCATGCGGTATGCTGCAAGTTAAAAAAATAACAGCAGAAGAGAGAATGCCTTTCCTGTCTCCTTCTTTCCTACGGAAGACAGTGCTTTTAAAGCCGCTAAAATCTTTTGTCCTTTGTATTTCGTCTATACCCTAACAATACGAATACAAAAACCGCCTCATGAAGAGACTCCCCGTGCTGCGTACTTTTATACGCGAGAACGCCTCAACGTTTGTTTCCATGCTGCTGCTGGTGGTGGTGCCGGTGGTGGTAAGCTCTACGCTGGCGGTAGTGCTGTACAATTACCAGGACCTGCTGGCAGGCCTGTCGTGGGGGGAGATGCTGCTGTACTTTGCCGCTATCTCCGTAACGATGGCACTGGCCCTGACGCCTACCACCTTTGTGGCGCTGGTGAGTGGCTTTTACCTGGGCTGGAGTGGCTTTGCAGGGATTGTAATATCCTATGGCGTTGCGGCCATGATTGGCTACAGCCTCGCCAGAATCATTGACCATGGTAAGATGATGGGCTTTCTGAACCGCTTTGACAAGGCCCGCATCCTGATGCAGGAGCTGCGCAACCAAAGCTGGAGCCTCATCATCCTCACGCGCATCTCCCCTGTCCTGCCCTTTGCCCTGATGAACTTTGTGCTCTCGCTGTTGCAGGTAGACCGAACGCGTTTTCTTGTAGCCAGTATCATTGGTATGCTGCCGCGCACACTTTTCTTTTTCTGGATAGGCACGCAGGCCCGCGATGTTGTTTCGGTGCTGCAGGATCCCAACGCCGGCGCCGGCGGACAAATCCTGCTAATCGCCTTGATTATCATTTCGATAGGCGGCTTATACTTTCTCTTTGACAAGGCTTTGAAGCGCGCCCTGCGGAAAGCTTCCGAAAAAAGTTAGGGAAATATTGCCCCAGGACTTGCGTATAAAGGAAAAAGGTCTTTACTTTGCACCATAATCACAGAACAAAACGGTCACGTAGCTCAACTGGATAGAGCATCTGACTACGAATCAGAAGGTTAGGGGTTCGACTCCCTTCGCGACCACCAAAAAGCCACTTACAGATAAAACTGCTAAGTGGCTTTTTTATTTTGTGTACCAGGCCAATTTTGCCCTGAGCTCAGGATTTTGATTAGGAGCTTTAGCTTTGAAATTACCTCCTGCTCATTGTAATCCCAACGACAGCTTCCACGGCGCGGCCTCATCATGCCTGCTTTTCCTGTTATAGGCGCACAATCCACATTCACTTGTAGTATAGCAAAGGTCCTTTAGTGCAAATTCCTACGCAAAGGAGAACGACACAGGGAAATAAAGCAAGGCACGAGCAAGGGCTTATACTGTATTTTTATAAGTTTAATATTTTACAATCACAGAATTAGCTTATTTAACTTTAACAAGCCTTATTACTCTATAATCAACATGTCAACACCATAAAATTGTTTTTTATAAACATATATACTATCATATATAAAACACTTAACTTTGATTTTAAACATGAAGAATCAATAACCACAAGAGGAATCAAATGAAGAGTCTTTACTTATTATTAATGCTGTTTTTTGCTTCTGTAACATTGAGCAGTTGTGACAAGTGTGACGGGGAACAGCCTCGTGCCAGGATAATTAATAACGGCACAAAAGAGGCAAGCGTGCAGATAAAAACAACAGGAGGCAACACAGAGAACCTGAATAACGTGCCTGCAGGAACAACTTCAGATTTTAGAAATTATGCTGCGGGTGCCATCACCTTCACTATCACGGTTGACAAAGCCGTACGCGAGGAGACTGTTCAAATGAGTGAGTGCTATGAGTATGACATTACTGTTGACGGCAATAACAACATAACCACTACTCCAAGAGACAGAAACGACTAAATCTTATTTTAGATTAGCAGTTTTTGACAGTTTATACGCATATATGTTCCATTCTGAACCTTGCATGAAGGCAAGGTTGAGCTTGACCAGGAACGAGGAGACACGCCTCAGGGTGGCGGAAGTAAAAGCGAGCCAGCAAGTAAGTGTCTGTTCAAGAGAATAAATCTTTGAACCATGACTAAATATAAGAACCTCCTGTTAGTGGCACAGCGACTATACCACTAACAGGAGGTTCTTCTTTTTTTACCCATTCTCTGAATATCGGGATGCTATATGTGAGACAGTCAGAAATGTTTAACCTGTCACACGTTCCAAAACCATCATCTACTGCTGCAGAGACTAGAAGCTATCTCAAAAATACCTAAGCATTATCTTCATGCACGCGAGCAGCAGGAATGCCAGGTAATTATCAGCCTTCTTTTCCTGTCTGACCAAGGTTCT
>NZ_BAAGXV010000074.1:0-36473 GCF_054779655.1 Pontibacter brevis | reverse complement strand
TGGTCAGAAAAACAGCCTGCTTCTCTAAAAAAGAGCAGAATCACTACAACGCCATGAAGCTAATATTCTATTACCGAAACCATCATACATTCTAGACCACAACCGTTTAGCGAAGGCCTGGCTGTAAAGAAAAAGCCCCCTGCACCGCATCCGGTACAAGGGGCTTTCTAATTTATCTCTATCAGTAGGTACAAGCCCGCGTTCCTAATACCAGCACAGGCTTTATAAACTTAAGTCTCACCTATTGCCCTACCAGGAAAACAGCATTACCGAACATCAGTTTGCCGCCCTGCCAGAACCCACGGAAAAGTGGGTTATCGGCTAAGTACACCACCTGTCCGCGGCCCATTTCCTGTATTCCCAGAATCAGGGCGTCCTGCAGTTTTTCTCTGCTCTTGGAGCCCACAAAGCCAGTAGTATAGTTGTCCTTCTTCAGCACACCTACATTCCAGCCGTTTTCCAGGAAGCTGAAGGTATCAGTGGAACGGATAAGGGCAAAGTACGTATCGCCGTAGCCAAAAGCCAGAGGGTGCGTTTTATCTAAGTCTACGCGGAAGATACTGCCCTGTACTTCGCTTTCCAGTGCTTCGCGTTCACGGCTGGCATAAGTGCGCAGGTTCCTGTAAGGATTTTCTTCCTTTGCCTTTGCCTTGTCTTTGCTCTCTTCTGTTTCCCCTTTTTTCTTCAGGTTAAAGCCTTTTTTACCAGCTAAAAAGCCAGCAGCACTTTCGAGCGCAATCAGCTTCCCTCCACCGTTCACCCACTCTCTCACATTTTCAAGCGTCTCTTCGTTCAGGATGCGGTTGTAGTTACCTGTTGGCAGGATGAGCACGTCGAACTCGTGGAGCGGCACATTGCTGAAATAAGAGGTATTAAGTACCGTAACCGGGTAGCCAATCTGCTGCTCAAAGTAATGCCACACTTCCCCGAAGCCATAAGGAGAAACGCCCTCACCCGAAAGCAAGGCTACCTTTGGCATTTTCAGATAGCGCACGCTACCGGAACCGAAGTCTGCACCGCTGCTCACAAAACCGGTGCTGGTAGCACTCAGGTTAACGTTATACTGCTTCGCCAGTTCACGGACAGTAGCATCCAGCTTATCGCCCATGCGCTCATTCCCGGTGCGGGTGATGATAAGGGTTCCTGGCTCATAGCGCTGACCATCTGTCTCAAACACTTTCTCTGCCTGGCGCACCTTCACGCCTTCCTTCATCAGTTCTGTCAGGAGCTTCAGGTCCTGCAGGTTGTTCCAGCGGGCCAGGTAAGCATAAGGGCGCTCGATGCTGACAGCCGCGGCAGCCGGAGCTGCGGCCTGGTTGCTGTTACTCACATTCACCCTGTTTTTCAGGGCATAAGCCTGCACGTTGTAGGCGTATGGCAAGGACCAGGAAGTAATGTCATAGGTAAGGGAATCCTCCAGCCTGGCATTTGGCTCGAACAGCACTTTCACCAACGTAGACTTTGGCTGGTACATGCTGATAACCACATCGTTTGAACCGATCGACACCCTTTCTTCCTTACCCGTGCTATAGTTAAAGCCACGTGCAGAGGTGCTCTTGCCAGCATAGCCGTACTGGATGCCCTGGCGGTCCATATAGTCTGTCAGCGATTTCAGGTTAGCGGCGCTTCTGCCGTCCGCCTTCAGCACAAAGGTTTTATACGCGCCTGCGGGGTTGTTCAGGTTATTCTGGTAATACTTGCCGAACTCCTGCTTTAGCTGGTCTGCCTTTTCAGAGGCTGCCTGTATGGTGGCATGGCTGGCCGCCACGTGGTGCGCAATGCGGTCTACCAGTGTCAGGGTGTCGCCATCCTCTTTTTTGTAAGCCAGACCGGCACGCCCTGAACCTCCCTGCTCATAGGTCATACCGATGGCACCATTGTAGGTCGGGTAGGTATCGCCGTAGCTCGGGTAAAAGAGGTCAAAGTTTTCACGGGTAAAGTAGAGCCAGTTGTTCTTGTCGAAATACTGGCGGTTGTAGTCGCCGATGGTGTTCTGGAACTGGCGCTGCCATGGCGTAATGCTCTCGTGGAAGGGTTTTGCCGCCGGCGAGAAATAGTACGGAGACTCTGCCCCCATCTCGTGGAAATCGGCGTGCACCTGTGGCAGCCAGTTGTTGTACACCTGCAGGCGCTGCTTCGATTCGATTTGTGTCTGCCAGGCCCAGTCGCGGTTCAGGTCGAAGTAATAGTGGTTTGGTCTGCCGCCCGGCCACGGCTCATAATGCTCCCAGGCGTAAGGAGAAGCATTACCGCCCCTGTTGGATGCCTGCTGGTACCACTGCACATAACGTTCACGGCCGTCCGGGTTCACCATCGGGTCCAGTATAATAACGGTGTTCTGCAGCCACTGCTTTGATTGGGCGTTGTTAGGGTCTACCAGGTCATACAGCACCTGCATCACCGACTCCGAGCTCACGGATTCGTTGCCGTGGATGTTGTAGCTAAGCCACACAATGGCAGGCTGCTCTCCCTGCACCTGCCCGCCCTGCAATCCTGCCTGGCGGAGGTTATTTTCCCGGATCTGCTCCAGGCGCGGCAGGTTCTCATCGGATGCTACATAAGCCAGCAGCAGCGGACGTCCTTCGTAGGTCTGCCCGTACTGCTGCACTTTCATGCGGTTTGGCGCCTGCGCCGCCAGGTAATTGACGTAATCAAAAATGCGGTTCTGGGTTGTAAATTGTTTGCCAAGCTGGTAGCCTAAAAACTGCTCGGGAGACTGCAAACGCTCCTGCGCCACAGCCACCTGCACACATAGCAGCACCAGCAACAAAGCGAAATGTCGCTTTAGCGTATTTATCATGGTCTTTTTCTGTATAAAATGGATTCTCTTGGTTGAAATGGAGTACAATTTCCGCAAAAATGCTGAGTATGGCAAATAAGCACGCTGTTGTACCAGCTAAAGCCATCCTCTTTTCAATCTAAGTAAATTTTATAGTTTGCTGCCGTATGTAAAAGTATGCAACGTGTTGTTATCAAGATTCTGTCGTTTCTCCTGTGGTGCGTAAGTGCCGTAGTGGGATTGGTTGTACTGTTTCTTCTTTCTGCCTTTGTACTAAGCAGTATCCCCGTGAAAAGCAGCATGGCCCAGGTACCACACACCACTGACTCTATTGAGATTTTTGTGACCTCCAACGGAGTGCATACCGATATTGTGGTGCCCGTTGCCACTCCTATCATCGACTGGCGGGACAAAATCCCGCTGCACCACTTCAGGAATGCTGACAGCAGCTACCAATACCTGGCTTTTGGCTGGGGCGACAGGCGCTTTTACATGGAAACGCCTGAATGGAACGACCTGACGCCGGGTGTAGCCCTGCGAGCCTCTCTCTGGCCTACGCCTACTGCCATGCACGTGGAGTACATCGACTCGCGGCTCACCCCCACCAAACGACAGCAACCGGTCTTATTATCCGCAGCCCATTACAAGCAGCTGGTGGAATACATTGATGCCTCTTTTCAGCAGGAGAACGGGCAGTACCTGCATATCCCAAACACAGGGTACACAGGTCAGGACACTTTTTACGAAGCACACGGTAAATTTTATATCCTGAAGAACTGTAACAACTGGGTAAACCGGGGGCTGAAAGCAGCAGGTATAGAAGCAGCGCTATGGGCCCCCTTGCCCTTTGCGGTGATGCGGCACCTGCGTTAAACAAAAGCGCCCCGACTTTTGCCGGGGCGCTCCTTCTCTATCACAAAACACTAAATATTGTTACTTCATTGGTACTTCCATCAGCAGCAGTTCAGCGTCTGAAGAGGCTTTTATGTTGACAGCATCTGTTTCAGAAATGCCCATTCCGTCACGCCTGCTTAGTTTCTCACCGTCAATCTCAACTTCCCCTTCCAGCACAAAAGCGTAAACGCCGTTGTCGGGTTGGTGCAGCCTGTATGTTTCTGCAAAACCGGGTTTCAGGGTGCCGAGCGTAAACCAAGCATCCTGGTTTATCCAGACGGCATTATTGTTCTGCTCCGGCGACACTACTGTCTGCAGCTTGTTCTGCCGGTCCTCCGGCTTAAAAGACTTCTGCTCGTAACGGGGCTCAATATCCTCCTCTTTCGGGAACACCCATATCTGCAGGAACTTCACCGGCTCCGTTTCAGAATGGTTGAACTCAGAGTGCATCAGGCCGGTACCCGCCGACATAATCTGCACTTCATTCGTTTGAATGGTTTTGCTGTTCCCGGTGCTATCCTGATGCGCCAGTGTGCCCGACAGCGGAATAGAGATAATCTCCATGTTGTTATGTGGATGCGCCCCAAAGCCCCTGCCAGGTGCCACCTCATCATCGTTCAGGACACGCAGCAGGCCAAAACCCATGCGCTCCGGGTTATAGTAGTTTGCGAAGCTGAAGGAATGGTATGAGTTCAGCCAGCCGTGGTTGGCGTGGCCGCGGGTGTCTGCTTTATGAATTACTTTTTTGCTCATTGTCTTGTTCACTCTGAATTACTTTTGCTCCCACTTTCCTTTGAATACAATCTCCTCTAAAGGCTTCCGCTTACGGGGTGCCAGCTCACGCGCTTTCAGGTTTTCGGGCAACGTTTCCGGGTCACCTGCATAGCCTATGGCACCCATTGATACAGGCTGAAAACCTTCCGGTATGCCCAGCACCTCACGTGCCTTAGTTGCATTGAAACCACCCATCAGGTGCACATGCAGCCCCAGGTCAGTGGCCTGCAGCAGCAGGTTCCCGGTAGCCAGTCCCAGGTCGTGCAACGCAAGGGCATTAGGATTGCCGTTATAGTCGTAGTTTAATTTAGCTATGGTGATGAACAAGGCAGAGGCATTTTTAGCCCAACTGTTGCCTTCCAGCAGGCAGCTGAACAGGCGCTCAAAGTTTTCTGTATCCTCTTTAACGGCGTAGATGAAGCGCCATGGCTGCTCGTTCATGGCGGACGGAGCCCATCGGGCTGCCTCAAAAAGTGCTTTTAACTGTGCCTCGTCCACTGACTTATCTTCGAAAGCGCGGGGGCTCCAACGTTCTTCTATCAAATTATGCACGGCAATGTTTTTCTCTGTTGATACCATAGTCTTATTTCTTTTAATTCTGTTTATGCTGAAGCGATACACGCATCGCCTCCCTTTCTTATACGGGATACGCAACACAAATTAAATGTATATACATTAAATGTACAAACACAACACTACCATTCCTTCTATTGTTCCGGAATTTTAGTCTAAGAAGGGGGAAGATCAAGAGAAAGTAGGGCTATTATTGGCAGGAGGAGCAGCAGCTAGGGTACAGATTGAACAGTTATGCGCACTTTTTTGAAGGCCCCTACCCCCACGGAAAGACGGGGAACCCATTCACTTCGTGCCAGCAGAAGCTCGCAAACATCCTATGGAATAGACTTAAGAGAATTTCGAGCCGGAAAGTCAGATTAGCAACTTTGAAATAAGACTACACGCCCAGTTTTCGCAGGGCCAGCAGGCAGAGGGCTACGGAACCGGCTACATGTATTTTGCCTTCCATTATCATACCGGCTACTTCTTGAAGCGGTATCTTCAGCACTTCTATTGCTTCTGATTCGTCCAGGTCCTGCGTTGCAACCTGGCGCACGTTGCGGGCCAGGAAATAATACATCCGGTTGGTGTCTTTGGTGGGGTTGTCAGTTACCTCCAGCAGCAGTTCTACCTCATCAGAAGCATAGCCTGTCTCTTCCAGTACCTCGCGTTTAGCGGCTTCGATGGGCTGTGTTTCGTGCTCATCTACCACCCCGCCAGGCAATTCAATAAAAATGCCGCCGGCTGCATGCTTGTACTGCCTCACAAAAATAACATGGTTGTCCTCGGTAAGCGGGAAGGTGAGTACTACATTCGGCCGCACGCTCACATAATAATCGTCGAGTTCGAGGCCATTGGGTAGCCTGACATGGTCGCGACGCAGTTTGTACCACTTCTCGTCTACTACCATTTCTGACTTCAGTACTTCCCAGGGTGCCGGCGTGTGTTCTTTGTTTTCCATTTCTGATTCAACTTACCGCAAGTTATACCTAATCCCTTAAAAACTGCAAGGCCTGCTAATAAAGCAGGCCTTGCAGTTTAAGATATGCTGTTATACTTTTCCCTGATAGGGTCTACCGCTGGTGCTATTTCCTGCCGTTCTCCCCCACCATATATTGGTTCTTTTCTGCCACCTTCTGCTGCACGGCCTCCTGCCAATCCTGGCCAGTAGCTGAGAGCAGCTCTGACTGGTTCCACTGCTGGGCTTTTCGCAGCTCCTCGTCCACCTCCAGGATGTATATTTCGTGGCCGGGCTGCTCGATTACCCGCAGGCCGCAGGAGCGCAGCATGGCTTTGATGGCGGCATCATTGGGGGCCCACCAGTTTGTCAGGTCACCGGCCATCTTCTTTTCGATGAAGGCCATCTTCGGCCAGTTTTCGTCCAGCATGCGCTGGCGGTCATTTATCCCGAAATCTTCTGGTACTTCTGCCTCGCCCCTGCCTGGCATCGTCAGTGTTTGGAAGACCATCATACGGCGTGTTTTCTGAGAAAGGATGTCCAGGGAAAGTAGGGGATAGCGCAGGTGGTACATCACACCCATATACCATACCAGGTCAAACTGCCGGTCCAGGCGGGCCACATCATACACCTGCATCTGCTTCAGCTCGATTCTGTCCTCCAGCCCAAACTGTTGGGCAACCCACTCAGCCTGGCGCAGGTAGTGCGGGTCTACGTCAATGCCAAGCACCTTCGCGCCACGCTTGGCCAGTTCTACAGAGTAGAAACCAGCGTTGCACCCAATGTCCAGCACTTCCCAGCCTGTCAGATCAGTTGGAATATGTGATTCCAGTTCCTGCCACTTGAAAGCCGGAAAATCACCTAGAAAATGATTTGGTGCTGTTTGCTCTCCGTTTGGCAAATGTAAATTATGGAACCAAGGTCCTAACTGTTCTATTTCCTGCATGTCTATTATGGGGTATCTACATCACCTAATGATGATTGCTGTCTATCTGAATTAAATCAAAAACCGGCACCTGCTCCGCTATAAGTATTTGATTAAGTTTGCTTTTACGGCTAATCTGTCTTCATCGGCCACTGTTTTCTCTATGCCTATGTCGGTGAAAATAATCCCGTCGCCGCCAACCTGCTTTGCCTTTTCAATCATCTTCACTTTCACCTCCTCCACATCATATTCCAGTATCTTATCATTTGTCATTTTACCGATAACTTTATAGGCTCTTTGAACATCCTTAGCATCATAGAAAACTTCTATGCCACTGCTAGGTTCGTACGTGTCGCCCAGATAATAAATGGAAGGGGCACAGGAGGTGATAGCCACACAAAGTGTGGTAAGAACAGCTACCAGGATGCGGGCCTTTCTCATATCGTTAGCCTCTAGAACAGGCTTCCCTTAAACTAAATAACAACTCCGAAGTCGTACGAATCATGGTCGCCATCCAGCGTCATGAGTTCCTCGGCATAACTTATAAGTTCCTTGGCACGATGGGCAGCCGTATGGTACGCCAGTACTTTCTTGCGGGCGCGTTCGCCAATCATTTTGCGCTCCGACTTGCAGATTTCGCGCAGGTAGCGGAGTGTGTCTTTGGCAGAGTAAGCCACCAGTATTTCAGTATCTATTTTAAAAATTGAGTCCAGTCCCTCCCAGTAATCTGATATAATCGGGGTGCCGCAGGCCGCAGCCTCAAAAAGGCGCACACTCGGTGCATACCCAGCCTGTATCATGTCAGCCCGCGTAATGTTTTGCGTAAACCGCTGGCTGTTGTAAAACTTGCGGTGCTCTGCAGGAGGCAGGTGATGGATATGCTGAGTATTGGCTGGCCATTTGATGCTTTCCGGGTACTGCGGCCCAGCCACAACAAAGCGGCCTCCCGGCCAGGCACGTGCTGCATCCAGCATCAGCTTCTCCAAAGGAGGTTGGCGGTCGTCGGAGTAAGTACCCAGGTAACCTAGGTCCCAGACTGCTTCCTGGAACTCCGGGTAATATAAGGTCGGGTCAACAGAGCAATACAAGGCACGCGCCATGGGAGAACCATACTTTTCTTCCAGCAGGTCTAAGGTAGGGCCACCTGTAAACGACAGGTACAGATCGTATCTGGGGATCAGGTCAGGGTGCAGGTACTCATAATCTTTGCGCTCTAATTTAGCCAGTGTTACAGGAGTATCTATGTCGTAGAAAGCCTTGATGCCCTGCGCGGTTTTCACAACCCACTCACCTACCTGTACGCCTTCCGGCACATAAGATCCCACCATCACCAGGTCCGCCTCGCGCACATGCTCCGTAAAGCGCTTCTGCAAATCTTTCAGGGAGGTGTAGAGTTCGGTCCGGCAGTATTCCGGTTTGGGCAGGTCGCGGTGGCCTGCATACCAGGGCACGTCCCGCTCCAGGAAAAGCACGTTGTGGTTCTGATTGTTCAATTCACGCACCAGGCCACGGAAAGTGGTGGCGTGGCCGTTGCCCCAGCTCGATGTAATAGATAAACCAAGTATAACAATGTTCATGCCCATGCTGCGTTAGGTTGTTTCACTTTTGAATACAGCAGCTTCTCCAGTTGCGCTGCCCGGTGGCTGTAGGTGTGAGCCGACAGTACTTTTCTATACGCAGCCTCACCTATTTCCTTTGCATTTTTTTCAGTTAATTTTGAAAGAATTTCGCTTACTTCCGCACCATTCTTTGCGACCAGTATCTCTTTTCCTGGCTCAAAGAAGAAATCGATGCCTTCCCAGTAGTCGGTGATGATGCAGGCACCAGCGCCGGCAGCCTCAAAAACACGCGTGGCAGGCGAAAAACCGTAGCGGGCCATGCTTTCGCGGCTAATATTTAGCACCGCTTTTGGGGTGCAGTTAAAGGCGTTGTGATCTTTGGTGTACACGTGCCCGATGTACTGCACATTCGCACTCATTGGTTTGTCGCCCCAGCCACTGCCTCCAATCATAAACTGCTTACCTGGTGTTGCTGTGGCAGGTTTCAGGAAAAACTCTTCCACACGCGCCTCCCGGTCGGGCAATCGATTGCCCAAAAAGGCAAGATCGCAGGCAAACTTGGGATCTGGTGCTACCGGGTAATGCGTGGCAGTATCGAGGGCATTGTAAATCGGCACACACTTTTTAGCACCCAGCGCCTCATAGGCATTTATCACAGGGTCACCACCGCCGTAGGTCAGTATCATGTCATACTGCGGTATCAATTGGTGGAACTGGTCTGCAGGGTTGTGATGCACACGGTCCAGGGTGGCAGGCGCATCCACATCCCAGAACACCACCAGGCGCTCTTCTGTCTGCAGTTGCAGCACCTCGCGCTCCAGCAGTTCATCAAAAACACCCACGCCACTGGCTTTTACCACCATGTCGGCGCTGGCTGCTTCTTTTAGGCAGCCAGACACGGCTTCTTCTGTCGCCTCATAAACCACCACCTTTGCCCAGTCCGGGTCGTCCATGTCGCGGTTTTTCTGGCGGTCGTAAGCATCCGGTTCATAGAAGGTTACCTCATGGCCACGTTCGCTCAGGGCCCGCACAATACCCCTGTAATAGGTGGCGGCACCATTCCAATACGCGGACACCAGGCTGGAGCCAAAGAAGGCTATCTTTAGTTTCTTATTTTTCATGCAGGGCTTGTTCTTTTTGGGTGAGATATATTTTAGATGGCTCTATGCCAAGCTCTTCGCATACCTGCTCCAACTCGTTTACCCGGTGGGCACAGGTATGGCGGCTGCGTATAGTCTGAAGCCCCTGGTCAGCCACTTCTTTTGCTTTACCAGCCAGGTTCAGGATGGTTTGCAGCTGCTGCTTCATCTCCTCGCCGGTGCGGGCTACTAAAAAGTCTTGCCCAGGTGTAAAGAGGTTTTCGGCATCTTCCCACGGGGAGGAGATCAGCGGGATGCCACAGGCCATGGCCTCAAAAGGGCGGATGGTCGGAATGCCCGGCAGCGCCTCTACATAAGGCCTGCGCGGCACGTGCACCGTTACTTTATACTTGGCAAACTCCTCTGCCGCTTTATAATTGGGCAACCAGCCGCCATATTCAATACCGGCATCGGCCAGTGCTTTTCTGGCGTGCTCCGGGTAACGCACACCGTAAATCTTAGCTTTTAGCCCCAGTTCTTTTACCGGGTTAATCAGGAACTCATGCAGTTCCGCCGTGCGCTCCTCGTCGCCCCAGTTGCCAACCCAGATGAGATCGCCTTCTTTTTCATCTGTGTCGTGCGGGTAGAAAACGGCCGTGTCGGCTGCTTCATGCCAGGTCCAGGCTTTGCTTGTCCAACCTTCCTGCAGGTATAAGTCCCGGATCACCTGCCCGAATGCCAACACCCCATCGTAGTGCGTCAGGTCGTACTTGCTCATGGCCTCACGCTCAGTTACGGCTCGGTGGTGGGTATCATGGAAAAGGAGCTTGTAATGGCCTGTCCTGGCGCGGTGTTCGCCAATCCGTTTTACCAATTCATGCTCATTCCACTCATGCACCAGCACTAGGTCGGTCCCGCTTAAGACATTGTCCAGTTCCAGCGTATCCAGCATGTAGAAATTGGTGCTGATGCCGGGGTAGTACTGCTGCAGTTCTTCCAGCTTATCTTCTCCGTATCCTTCCACCAGGTTCTGCAGGCTCCAGCCATTCTTCGGTTCATAAACCTCCACCTGATGCCCCCGCTCCTCCAGTTCCCGCACAATGCCGCGCAGAAAGTGGGCGTTGCCATGGTTCCAGTCTGAAAGTATAGAATGGTAGAATAGAGTTATTTTCATGTTGTTAATTTTGAATGAGTGAATGAGTGACTGAGTGAATAATTCACTCAGTCACTCATTCAAAACTAATTATACTTTTACCGAAGACTTTAGCAGCTGCCGGTATACGTGATCGTAGTCCTGCCCCATTGGGTCGGCGGTATAGCCGTGCGAGCGTTTTACTGCCCGGCAGCCCATGATGTTACGTCCAAATTCATCCTCAATCAAATTTTGGAGGGTATCCCGCAGCTCATCGGCATTTCTTGGGTCTACATATTTGGCGGCATTGCCCCATATTTCCATCAGGCTATCTGTTTTGCCCACCACCAGAGCGCAACCAGACATAGCAGCCTCTAAGATGGTCAGCCCGAAGGGCTCGTACCTGGCAGGCAAGGCGTAAATAGAAGCCCTGGAGAGCCAGTCTATCACCTCTTTCTCTGATAGCTGCCCCAAGAAATGCACGTTTTCCAGGTCCACAGACTTTCCTGTGGCAGGGTGCCTTTCGTCTCCGGCAATGTAAACAGGCCACTGCAAATCTGCGGCTATATGGGCCAGCATGGAGATGTTCTTTGCTTCGTCCCACACACGGCCCATGCTGAAAATGAAGGGTTCTTTCTTCCCAAAATGGTAAACATCCTGAGCGCGTCCGTTGTAGATAACTGTGCGGGCCTTGAATGGCCCGTAAAGTGCCTCCGCCTGGTTCATCATAGCCTGTGTAGGGGCTATCACCATACTGGCTGCCTGCAGGCCACGTGTTACCATTTCCTTGTACCTGCCCCAGTCCTTTGGTGCCTCCTCGTCCTTTACAGCTCTCCACCACGACAGCACACAGGAGTGCACAACCACCAGCACGGGCACGCCCCAGTCCAGGGCTCCATGCACCATACCGTTCAGGTGCACAATGTCAGGCTGCACATCGTTTTTTAGCGCCAGCAGCCACTGCCCGGCACGTTCTACATCCTCCCAGGGATCATCCATCCACTCCAGCTTATAGTTGCTCTCGTGCAGGGTAACGTTATTCAGTTCCTCCACCTGCCTGCGCTGATCGGCGCTCAAAGGACCGCCCATGGTGGCCAGGGCTACCTGTGTACCGAACGGTGCCAGTGCACTCACTAACTCTAACGAGTAATTCCATACCCCTCCTACCGTGTCCGTAGTCATCAGGATTTTTGAAGGATGACGTGCTTCCATGTGCTTACCTGCCGTAAATTTTGTCTAATACCTCTGCTACTTTCACAAATTCCTCTGCCGCCTCATCAAAGCCTTCGCCCTTTGCCAGCCGCTCTGCCCAAGCCACACCTGCCCTGCCCGACCACTCATCCGGCGGCGAGCACAGCGTCTCGGTCCTGGTACCGTAGTAGCGCTCGGCCACGAAATCATAGAAAGAGCCGTTCACATTCTTCATCGCTACTCCTCCCTCTGTGCCGTAAAAGGTAGCACTGATGATGGCCTCCTGCCCGGCCGGGAGATTCCAGGAGCAACTGAGCTGCAGGTGCGTATTACCCGCTAGCTCCATGCTCGCCGAGGCATAATCTTCTACTTTTCCTTCTGCCATGCCAATAGGTTTGCCCTTGGAGAACAGCTGGCTTTGTACCTGCTTTACTTTCGGGAAGTTCAATGACCACAGGGCCAGGTCCACGAGGTGCACCCCCAGGTCTATGACGCAGCCGCCGCCGGACAGCTTGGGCTCATAGAACCAGGCTTTGTCAGGGCCATAAGCGTTGTGGAACACCAGTTCGATAGCATATACATGGCCTAACTCACCGCTCTGCACCACTTTATACACCTCCTGCATGGCGGCGGTGTAACGGTACGACAGGTCTACCCCCAGCAGTTTGTTGTTTCTCCTGGCAGCTTCCACTACCCTTTTTGTTTCCTCCACGTTACGGCCCAGGGGCTTTTGGCAGAAAACGGACTTACCCGCCTCCAACGCCAGCTCACTCTGCTCGGCATGAAAAGCACTTGGGGTAGCAATCACAACGCCATCTATTGCAGGCTCCTGCAGCATGGCCTCCAGCGAAGCCACCTGTTTTGCTTCCGGGGCAGTTCTAAGGGCCTCTTCTGCATTTTGTGCTGCCGTATCCGCTACAAGGGCCACTTCACCGGCACCGTGTTTTGCTATCATTTCCATTCGGTTGCGGCCAATCCAGCCAACACCCAAAAAGCCAAGCCGGGGCTTAGCAGAGGTAGAAGAAGAAGATGCTGATATTCCTTGTTTTTTGTCCAGTATCGTGTCTTGCATGGGTTAGTAGGTTATAAGGGCTTTTACAAATCCGTCGGGGCGGCTTTTAAGGTGATGGAAGGCTTCGTCTATGTTAGCTAAGTTGTAGGTGTGCGTGTATAGCTTGTCCGGGTTCAGGATACCGTCGGTTACAGCTTTTACCGCTGCTTTTATACCTTTGATGTATTCCTGCGGATCACGCTCGTGTGCATTGATGACGTCAATGCCGCGCCAGTTCCAGAGCTGGATGTTTACCTGGCGCATCCCGTCCTGGTGGAAACCAGCGATGATGAGTTTGCCGCGCTCTGCGGTTAACTCACCGGCCAGGTTCAGCGGCCACTCTTTGCCGGTGCACTCTACCACGCGCTCGCAGAACTTTTCGCCGGTCAGTTCCTTTACCTTCTCAATGATTTTGTAGTGGTCATCCATCGGGATAACTTCATCGGCACCACATTCCTCGGCCATCTCCAGCGAGAACTCCCGCTGTGATATGGCGATTACCCTGGCACCGGCATTTTTTGCCAGCTGCACCAGCAGTGCTCCCAGGAAGCCAATGCCCAGAATAGCGACTGTCTGGCCTGCGGAAATGTCGCTGCGCTTAAAGATGTTCATGGCACAGCCGAGCGGCTCGCCAGGGAAGGGTTTACCAGCCAATGCCTCCGGCAGCTTTACTACCTTGTCGGCATCCGCGATGTCGTACTCGGCATACGAGTTATAAGAAAGAGCAGCCACGCGGTCACCTATCTGCACATTTTCCACGCCTGCTCCTACGGCATCCACTATCCCCCAGCCTTCGTGGCCCGGGTTACCGGCGGCGACAGGATAAGAAAACCACTCACGGCCTTCCCAAACCGGGATGTTGGACGCGCAAAGGCCACAGCCTTCTAAACGCAGACGCACCTGCCCGGCCTCTGGCTCCGGCAGGTTGGCGTCCTGTACTTCTACTTTTTCTGGTGCTGTAATCACAGCGGCTTTCATGCTGGTAGCGGGGGTGCTGGCTACAGCTTTGTCTTCTGTTGTCAGTGTTTCTTGCATGTTATGCTACTGCTACTTTTTTAGCGGGTTCTTCTTTTAAAGGCTCTGATGCTATGGTGAGCGGTACTTCTATGCCACGGTTTTCGCAAAGCCACTGGTATAACTTGGCTACACCTTCCTGCACGTTGTGCTTCGGATACCAGCCGGTGGCTTCCTGGAACTTGCGCGTGTCCGACACATAATAGTGCTGGTCGCCTGGCCGCCAGTTACCGAACTTAAGCTGCACCTCTTTGCCACGGTACTTGCCAATGGTTTTCAGCAGTTCCAGCAGGCTGACTGTATTCTGCGTGCCACCTCCAATGTTGAAGGCCTGGCCTGAAATGCGCAGGATGTGCTCTTTCGCCAACAGGAAGGCATCTACCAGATCTTCCACAAACAAGATATCGCGCACCTGCTTTCCATCGCCATATATATTTATCGACTGGCCTTCAATGGCCCTGATGGCAAAGTGCGCCACCCAGCCCTGGTCTTCGTTGCCATACTGGTGCGGCCCGTAGATACAGCTCATCCGGAACACCGTCATCGGCAAATTGTAGGTGCGGGCATAGTCTATTACATACTGGTCGGCAGCGCCTTTAGAGCATCCATAAGGGCTGTGGAAATCCAACGGGCGCTTTTCGCTGATGCCGTTTTCCTTTATTTCCTTGTTTGCCGGATAATAGCGGGAGCCGTTAGAGATGAACTCCAGGTCTTCGAGGCCTCCGTACACTTTATTGGTGGAGGTGAATACCAGCGGTGGCGGGTTATCCTGCTCCCGTATGGCCTCCAGCACGTTCATGATGCCCCGCGCGTTTATCTCAAAGTCGTTCATCGGCAGGTCAAGCGAGGTGGTTACCGCTACCTGCGCAGCAAAGTGATAGACTGCCTCCGCACGCTGCATGACATAGCGCACCGTTTGCAGGTTACGTATATCACCCACGTATATTTCCAGGTTGTCCGGGTAATTCTCGTGCAGCCACTGCAGGTTCTGCTCCACCCCGTCGCGGGAAAGACTGTCGAACACCATCACGCGCTTTCCTTCTGAGAGCAGCCGCTTGGCCAGGTTGGTGCCCACAAAGCCGGCTCCTCCTGTTATCAGGGTATAGGGTGCCGTGTCCTGGTCAATCGTCCGTGTGATGTAGTCCAGGTTCTCCAGTTGTGCTGCCCCGTGCCTCGCCCACAGGCGGTACAGCAGCTTAGAGCTACCGTCAGAGCGCTTGAGCCCGAAATGGTACTCCCGGTCGTCTAAGTGGAAGCCTCCTACGGTAGGATGCTTGGCATCCAGGTCGTAGGCGCCGTACCAGTATACTCTTGTGGCATCTGCCTTGAGCACCTCTTTAAACTCCTGCACCTGCTTCAGCTCATCGTGCTGCCAGGTAGAAAAGCCTGCCTCTGTAATCCAGAGCTCGGCTTTGCAGTTGTTCCTGTCCATCACTTCACGCACTGTCCTGATATTATAGTCCCAGCCGTCCCACATCTGGTCAAAGGCATATGGGAAGCCGTGGATACCCACTGCATCGATGTATTGCATGACACCATGATCGAACATCGTTTGCAGCCAGTTCGGGTCTATGGGGCTCATGCCGCCCAGCAGGGTTTTCTTACCCAGCTGCTGGCACCAATAAGCTGCGCCACCCACCATCTCTGCGAATTTGTTCCAGCCATAGTCCAGCGTGAAGTCATACTCCACCTGGTTGTTCGGCTCGTTCCACAGTTCCACCCACTCAAAGTGCTCTCCCAGGTCGGAGATGAACACATCCAGGAAGTCGGCATATGCTTTTCGGTCTCTTGGCGGGGAAGAGGTGCGGGCTTTCTCGCCCAGCGAAGGCGGGGTATAAAGGAAGCACGGCAGTATGTTCACTTCTTTTGCCAAAGTGGGTATCAGCCAGTCGTACCAGCCTTTGCCATCTGGTGTGTAGTAATCGGCCCACGATACGCCTGTTCTGAGCTCTGTTACGCCCAGCTCCTTCAAGTCGGCGAGCACATGCTTTACGCGCTCATGCTCTCCTACCCGGAACCATTCTACAATTCCGACCTTGGGGAGTGACTTTTCGTTTTTAGCGTTCTTTATTTTCATAATGATGCGAATACTTTTGAATAAATCAGAAAATGAGATGCCTCCGCTTCAGACAGTCAGGCCGCGTGCTGCCAGTTCGGCACTTGCCTCACTTACCCTGTCATACGCAATCTGCCCCTCCAGCCAGTTAGCCAGTTCTTCCAGCCCCTTATTAAACTCTACCTGTGGGTAGAAGCCCAGCACCTTGTTTGCCAGGGAGATGTCGGCATAGCAGTGGCGGATATCGCCTACCCTGTATTTGCCTGTTACCTCTGGCTTCAGGTGCGTCTTGTCCATAACGGTGGCCAAACGCTCGGCTATCTCCTGAATGGTATAGTTGTTTCCGCTACCCACATTGAAGACTTTGCCGGTAGCATCTTCTTTCTCCATAGCCAGGCGGCACGCCAGGGCCACATCGCGCACATGCACAAAATCACGCTGTTGGTATCCGTCTTCGAAAATCATGGGAGAATTGTTATTTAAAAGTCGCGAAGCGAAGATGGCCAGCACCCCGGTGTATGGATTGGATAGTGCCTGGCGTGTTCCGTATACGTTAAAGAAACGCATGGCTACAGTTGGGATGTTGTAGGCACGGCCCACCATCAGGCAAAGGCGCTCCTGGTCGTATTTCGAAAGCGCATATACCGAAGACAGGGAAGGTATTTTAGACTCTGACGTAGGAACCGGCTGCAGCGGCTGCCCTTTGTCATACAGCTCCCAGTCAGCAGCTTTCAGTTGCTCCAGCGGGCGTTCCTGCACTGTTACCAGTTCCCCTTCCTTGTTTTTATAGAGGCCTTCGCCGTAGATGCTCATGCTGCTGGCTACCACCAGCTTCTTCACCGGCTTTTTAATGAGCGCCTCCAGGAGTACGGCGGTGCCCATGTTGTTCACATCAGTATACTCTTTAATCTCATACATACTCTGGCCAACACCCACCATGGCGGCAAAGTGGAAAACATAGTCCACCCCTTCCAGCGCCCTGTCTACATCCTCGCGGTTCCGCACGTCGCCTACCATCAACTCCACATCCTCGTGCAGGTATTCAGGCCTTGTGCAGTCTTTTCCGTGCACCTGCTCGCTCAGGTTATCCAGGGCTCTTACTTCGTATCCCTGGCGCAGCAGTTCATCCGCCAGGTGTGAGCCAATAAAACCAGCACCTCCGGTTATCAGAATTTTGCTTTTCATAGTCTGTTCTTCTTTCATTGTATGTATTGAGACCCGGGTATCCTGCTCAGGCAGCCAGATCTATTTATTCTTTTAACAGTCTCTTAAAAATTTCCTGTACCGTGTGCTTTTACAGAGCGCTGCACAGGAAATGCCGAAACATCGTTTACTATTCTACCTTTTCCCTCCTGCACATCTCCTAAAAGGGTTGTGCAGTCGGCCTTATCGTCATGTTGTTTACTGACACCCCCGAAGGTTTGCTCAGGGCATACAGCACTGCATCGGCTACCTCATCTGCAGAAATAGAACCGTAGCCTATGTCTTCTGCCGTATGAAAACCAGAGACGGTGTTTTCGAAGAAAGCTGTATCGGTAACGCCTGGGGCCACAACTGTTACCCTGATGGTGGGCAGCGTTTCCTGGCGCAGTGTTTCGGCCACTACTTCCAAAGCAGATTTCGTGGCGGCGTATACGCCGCCGTAAGGGTAAGCCTGCCCTGCCGAAACAGATGACATCAGTACCACATCGCCCTGCCCAGCCTCCAGCATACCCGGTACAAAAGCCCGTATCAGCCTTAAAGTGCCCATCAGGTTAATGTCAATGATTTGGCGCCACTTCTCCGGGTCTCCTTCCGTCAGTTTCTCATGAATGCCGCGCCCCGCGCAGCAAATGAGTATATCGGGTGTGCCAATTTTTTCATGCACTCCGGCAAAGAGGGCATCCACAGCGGGCGCTGCTGTTACATCGCAGGTAAAAGGGTAAACGTTGTCGGGTTGGTTAACGGGCGGTTGCAGGTCAGCTACGGCAGTTGCGACATTGGCCAAAGACAGTTTCTCCACTATGGCCCGGCCAATACCGGAGCCACCACCGCTCACCACTGCTGTTTTGCCTTTTAACTGCTGCACTCTTTGTAGAACTATGCTCCCTATATAGGAATTATTGTATCCTTCGTTAGCTAGCTAAAACGTAGTTGGGGCGGATAGGGTTGTAGATGCTGCTAAAGGTCTATATAAAAATAGACGAATTATTCTCTAACTATCCAGATGCTAAGGGGTTGAGGCTGGCACAAAATTTCTACCGCTATTCTTTGATTCTGTTGCCTGGCCCATGGTAAGTGCCGCGCTTCTATTAATTTGCAGGCTCCCAAACATCCCTGAAAATGAATTTTGAAAAGATACCCCTCCTGGAGGATGCCCGCGTGCTGCTCCGCCCCTTTCAACCCTCAGACACAGAAGCACTCCGGACTGTTGCTTTCGACGAGGAGATCTGGCGCTATATGATCACGCGCATCAGCAATGACACCGAACTGGAGGCCTGGGTACAGACCGCTATGAATGGCTATGAGTCTGGCACACGCTACACCTTTATGATAGAGGACAAAGCCACCGGTCAGTTGGCTGGCAGCACCAGCTATGGAAACATATCAGAGCCAGACAGCCGCCTTGAAATTGGCTGGACCTGGCTGAGCAAGGCCTACTGGGGCAGCGGCATGAACAGGCACTGTAAGTTCTTGCTGCTTCGGCATGCTTTTGAAGTACTGGAAATGGAGCGGGTTGAGCTGAAAGGAGATGCCCTGAACATGCGTTCCCGCAAGGCAATGCTGAAAATTGGAGCCACCGAAGAGGGCATTCTGCGCAGCCACACCCTGATGCACGACGGCCGCCGCCGCGATACCATCTACTACAGCATTCTGCGACCTGAGTGGGAGCAAATCAAAGGCACCATCTTTAAAGACCTGGCTGCACCTGACCAGGTATAACAGGCAGTATAAAAGTTGTGGCTGTTGCCTGTGCCTCTTGTTTGCGTATACCTTATCAGAGAGAACCACAAACAGCATAAGCCTTTGGAAACACAAAAGCACAGACCTCATTTACCGAAACGAATATTCCTTATCCGGCATGCGCGGCCGGAGGTGCCTGGGCAGGGCTTCTTCAGCGCAGCAGCTGCCAGCCAGTACATCTCCGACTACGATGCCGCACAGGTAGAAGAGTTTGTGCTCCAGCATGAGGCGATACCATACAAAGAAATAAAAGAGGTTTTCTGCAGCACCCTCATCCGGTCGCAGCTCACTGCCAAAGCAATTTTCGGGGAGCAGGTGCTCCTGAAGGTAAACCATAATTTCAGGGAGTTTGAGCGGAAAATATTCTCCCTCCCGCTCCTTCGGCTACCCATCAAGTTGTGGCTGGTTACCTCCCGCATTCTGTGGTTCTTCGGGCTCAACAGCAAAGGCATTGAAACCTTTAAAGAGGCAAAGTGGAGGGCCCGGAAATGCGCGGAGATGCTCGAGGAAGATGCTGAGGAGAATGCCACCACCGTACTGGTAGCGCACGGCCTGCTGAACAACTTTATCCGCTGGGAACTAAAGCGGATGGGATGGCACCAGACAGTAAAGGGCGGAAGTGGTTTTGTGAGCCTGAATGTGCTGGAGAAGAACTGAAGGCAGATGCCTCACCAGCACCTTTTTAAGATAAAAAAAGCGCCTTACCGCAATTGCAGTAAGGCGCTTTTTATTCTGCTAACCCTGCCCCCTGGCATAGCCAGGTTTAGGTTAGGCCGGTAAAATTAGTAACCCGTAGTTTGCTGTGTGCTGATGTTTGGATTCGCATCAATCTCAGCCTGCGGAATAGGCCAAGCCCACTCGCGTGCATTCGGCTCCAGCGTACAGTTTGCAGTCGTAGTGCCACAATCTTCCCGCACAAGGTTGCGTGTAGTTCTCTTCACATCAAACCATCTGTGGCCTTCACCAAACAGCTCCTTGCGTCTTTCCATTGCAATGGCATCAATCAAGGCCTGGCCTGTTAATACAACTGGCACATAACCCGCTATTCTGGCAGCACGCAATGTGTTTAAATCCTCCAGGGCACCTAGCATATCACCTGATTTCGCTCTGGCTTCAGCACGTATCAGGTACATTTCACCTGTTCTGAATACTTTCCAGTCCACCAGATTATCTAAAGCAGTTCCACGAGTTGTAAATTTATTTAAAATTCTTCTTGTATCAGGCTTTATGACTGTTGGATTGATAGAGTCTCCGTCCGCCCGAACATCTCTATATGCAAAATATGTATCGAACCTTATGTCAGCATCTTCATTATATTCCTCAACTAGCTCTTCTGAAGGCCTAAAGCGGTTACGATTAGAGGGGGCATTATGTACACCTCCACTAGGAGTACCCTCACCTGCGTTAAATGCCACCGACCAGATTACCTCGTCATCATAAAAAGCATCTGTCCAAATATCGGCAAAATCCTCTCTCTCAGCTAAAGGTATCTCCTCAATTACAAGTGTAGCATATTGCTCTGCTGCTGCGTATTCTTCCGCATACAGGCTTACACGGGCCAATATGGCTCTGGCCACTGTCTGATCGATATAGGCTCTGTTAGAAGTATTGATATCGGTATCTACATTCCCCAGAAGCGATTCTGCCTCCTCAAGATCACTGAAGATGTTGTCATACGTTTCACTAACAGTTAGTCTGGCAGGCATATCCTCCGGATCTACTGTTGTTTTGTATGGCACGCCCAGCGCAGTAGAATTTCTATCAAAGCTCTCGCCCCAGTAACGCAGCAGGTCAAAATGAACCATCGCTCTGATAGCCAGTGCCTGTCCTCTGATTCTGTTTACTCTTTCCGGATCGGTGTCAGAGAACTGTTCAATATTACGCAAAACCAGGTTAGACTGATTAATCACAGAATAGGCAGCAAGCCAGGCTATGGCTATGTCACTCTCATCAGCTGTGTATATCCAGTTTGTCTGATTAGACCAGTTCCCTAAGTCTTCATCTGTTTGTACCAGGTTGTCGGACATCATGTCCGGCAAAGTGGACCATGTACCTGTGGTTTGGCCACCGCTTGCATAATACCCTACCTGGCGGAATTGAGCATAGGCTCCTGTTAATGCGAATTGGTAATCATCCAGGCTTGTAAAAATCTGGTTCGCATCTCTCTGGAACTCTGGCTCCACATCAATTACGTCCTCGCAGGAAGAGAACGCCATAGCGCAGCTTAATCCTAAGCCTATAAATAGTTGTTTAATTCTCATTTTTGAAATTTTAATAATTTAGAAACCAACATTTAAGCCAAAAGTAACGGTACGAAGCGCAGGGTACTGTGCACCTGTCAGCGATCCGCCGCTTACTTCAGGGTCAAAGCCCTGGAAGTCTGTCCATGTTACTAAGTTCTGGCCCTGAGCAAATACTCTAATGCTGTTTATTGCGCCTATTGAATTAACAATAGAGGCAGGCAGTGAATAAGACACGTTGATGTTACGCAGCCTCAGGAAGTCGCCCTCCTCAACAAAACGCGTGGTAGACTGTCTGAAAGGAGCGCCCGGGCGAGGGATATTAGTGATATCGCCAGGTTCCTGCCATTCATTCATCAAAGAAGCTGATAAATTATCATATAGGTACAGTGGGTTTTCCACATTCGCACGGTCGTTGTTGTAGATCTGGTTGCCTCTAACAAAGCTGAAGAAGGAACTTACTTCCAGGCCCTTGAAATTAAGAGAAGTACCAAAACCGCCAAAGAAAGGAGCCTCTGTTGTACCCACAATTACACGGTCGTTCGGGCTATAAGTTTCCGTGATATCGCCCTCCGCAGTATAGTACTGTGCGTTTCCATTGTCTGGGTTTACACCGGCATAACGTACCACATAAAGCGAATTCATTGGCTCTCCAACACGGTTAGTATACAGGCCGTTAACAATTTCTTCCTCTTCGCCTACTAGTTGTGTTACCTCGTTTCTGTTGTATGTTAAGCTAACATTGGCGCTCCAGGTAAAATCCGGGGTGGCTACGATGTCACCGTTCAGGGCTAGTTCAACACCTCTGTTTCGCAATGCACCAATGTTTGAGATCAACTCCGAATAACCTGTAGTTCTGGAAAGTTGTCTGTCCAGGAACAGGTCACTTGTAACAGAGTTATAGTATTCCACTGTAGCAGCTAGTCTTCCGTTCAGGGTAGAGAACTCTAAACCAGTGTTGAACGTGGTTTTTCTTTCCCACTGTAACAGTGGATTTGCCAGCTGTGCCTGGGCCAAACCGCTTATACCACCATATACGCTACGACTGTAAAGCTCACGGGAGGCAAAATCAAGTGCGTTACCAGCGGCATCCAATAATATCTGGTTACCTGCTGAACCATAAGAAATCTTATACTTCACGTCATTGAATACGTTTGTCAGCCCCTGCATGAAAGGCTCATCAGAAACAATCCAGGAAAAGCCTACAGAACCGAAGTTTGCAAAACGTCTGTCAGCACCAAATCGGGAAGAACCGTCGCGGCGTGCGCCTAAGGTCAGGAAGTACCTGTCGCGGAAGCCATAGTTGATGTTTGTGAAGTAAGATAACAAAGCATTTTCAGTGCCTTCACCGCCAACAGCAGGTATAAAGCCGTTAGAAGCGTTACCAGGCGTAATACCAGCCTCGTTTTCGAAGGCACCACCCAATCCGTAACCTGTAAAGCTCAGGCCGCGATATACCCTGTTTACAACTTCGTTGTACAAGGCAACTGTCAGGGTGTGATCTGTACCAAACTGTGTGTCGTAAGTAGCAGAGGTTGTTCCGGTGTATCGGAAAGATCGGTTATAGCCACGGCCAAAGCTACCTGAACCACCCGTAGAGAATTGCCCGCTATAGGTCTCGGGGTCAACATAGGCAGATATTTCGTTTGATGTGAAGTCGCCACCCCAATTGGTTCTGAATGATAAGCCTTCTAGGAAAGGAGCTTTGTAGCCAACAAAAACGTTACCTACGGCTTTAATCTGCTGTCTCAGGTTGTTGTTCTCCAGCAGTTCCTGCAAAGCATTCGGCTGGCCAGATGCCATCTGCGTGTAGTTTCCGTCTTCATCATAAGGTGTTTCGTACGGGTTTGTCCAACGAATAGCGTTCAGGGGAGTAGCGATACCAGAGTTAGCCTCGCTGGTGTTGGTGAACTCAGAATAACCGAAAGTTGAGTTCAATCCAAAGTTAAAGTTACCGGCAGCAGATTCTACGTTGGCTCTAGCAGTATAACGCTCTAAGCCAGTGTTAGGCACAGTACCGGTCTGGTCGAAAACAGAGCCAGACAGGTAGTACGTAGTTTTCTCACTACCACCAGAAGCGCTTAGTGTATGGTTCTGCGTTCTGCCTGTCTTAAAGAATACATCTTCCCAGTTCGTATCTACCTGTCTCAGCCTCTCTAAGTCAGCATCATCCCATGCGTAAGGATTGCCTCTTCGCAACTCATACTCCAATTTCTGCTCTGTGTTCATGAGTTCCAGCCTGTTTTCCGGCGCTCTTGAGAAACCATACTGAACATCATAGTTAATGCGTGTTCTGCCAGCAAGGCCTTTTCTGGTAGTGATTACCACCACACCATTGGCACCTCTTGAACCATAGATAGAAGTGGCAGAGGCGTCTTTCAATACTGTAAGGCTCTCAAAGTCGGCCGGGTTCAGCGTAGAAAAGTCAGCTGCTGAGATTTGAATTCCATCCATGATGTATAGTGGCTCGCTACTGCCTAGGATGGAGCCTCTACCACGGATAATAACGTTTGCAGCTGCACCTGGCTGGCCAGAGTTCGCCTGTACCAATATACCGGGTGCTCTACCCTGCAATGCCTGGTCGAAAGAGGCAATTGGCACCTGTCTGATTTCCTCAGCCTTCACGGTAGAAACAGAGCCGGCTACCTCACGCTGTGTCTGGGTAGTATAACCCGTCACCACTAATTCAGACAGCTGTCTTGTATCCGGGCTCATGCTCACGTTAATGTTGGTTCTGTTTCCAACATTAATTTCCTGCGTGGTCATACCAATTTGTCTGAATACCAACGTTGCGTTAGCAGGATTCACATTAGCAGGAATTGTGATAGAGTATCCTCCATCAACTCCAGTGCTTGTTCCGGTGGTAGTTCCTTTCAGGATAACAGTTACACCAGGCAAACCTTGGCCTGTTTCCTGCTCGGTTACCCTGCCTGTAACTGTTCCACCTTGTGCCATTACCTGTTGTAGCAGGCAAAGCATGAAAGCAAAATTCAGTAATAAAATTTTTCTCATGTCAGGTTGTTGTTAGATAAATTAATTTGATTTCAGGAATTGTGAAGCTGCATAACAAAGTACTTCTTTAGGTATGTTCGGTGTTTCCTGGAAGCACCAAGTACATAAAGGTATACCCCTTCGCATCCCTCCCCCATTCCAACTCGAAAGTTACGCCTTTTGAAAATTATATGAAAATGAAAGTTTTAAGCCAGGAATGATATTAAACGTAAAATGGGTATAATAAAACAACCCTCCCCTACAGTTCAAGCTAATACAAATTTTGCAATAAAAGCTTCATTGTATTGAAAATAAACCTATTGTAGAGCCAGGCTTGTTACTTATATCACAAATAAACAACCCAAAATATTTATTTAAGAAAGAAAATGTATTTCTAAAAAAATTAACCTCTTTCCCAAAAAAAGTGATAATCTGCACTCCTCTTTACACATACAGGTGGTACTCCGGATACAGATGCTACTATTATACGATGGAATAAGATTATGAGGGGAAAGATACTTTTTACACAATAAACTAAACTTTTAGTTTATAAACTAAGTATTTAGTTATATATTAGTTTAACAGAGGTTGAACCACACACAGATGAAAGAATTAACCAAGGCCGAAGAAGAGATTATGCAGGTGCTCTGGAAGCTGAAACGGGCTTTTGTCCGGGACATTTTAGAGGAACTCCCCGAGCCGAAGCCTGCCTACAACACGGTGTCCACGATAGTAAGGATACTGGAGAGCAAAGGCTTTGTCGGGCACGAGGCATTTGGCAAGTCGCACCAATACTACCCCCTTGTGGCGCAGGACAGGTACAAGAGCTATTTCCTGAAGAACTTTATGAGTGGCTACTTCGGGGGTTCCTTTGAGAAGCTGGTCTCGTTCTTCGCCAAAGACAACAACCTAAATGTGCAGGAGTTGGATGAGCTGCTAAAGCAGGTAAAACAAGACATAGACACGGATAAGGAGGATCCGCAAGATGGAAACAATGCTTAGCTTTATACTTAAATCCGGCATTGCACTGCTGGTACTGTACCTGTTCTACTATGCGTTGTTACGAAACGAAACAAACTTCAGGTTTAACAGGCTCTACCTGCTACTGGCACCGGTTGTGGCGCTGTCGCTGCCGCTGGTAAAGTGGCCTGCCCTGTTCTCCCCTGATACGGCCATTGCCCAAACTCTACAGGCGATACAGTTATCGGAAGTGACGGTGACAGGTTATAGGCAGCCCGCAACAGACACTGCCCTGCTGGAGTTTATAACACCAGCCAGCCTTGCCTGGTGCATTTACCTGCTGGTGGCGCTGTTTCTTGTATTCAGGCTGTACAGGCAGCTCTGGCATATCCGCAACCTCATCTCCAGGGCAATCAGCGTACAGCAGCAACCAGGCCCTGTTCAAATCTTACAGATGGAGCAGCACTTTTCTTCTTTTGCCTTCCTGAACTATGTGTTTCTGAGCAAGCAGGAGCAGCTCAGCCCACGCGAGAAGCAACAGGTGCTGGCGCATGAACTGGCCCATGTGCAGTTGGGCCATACCTATGATATCCTGTTTTACGAGCTGCTGTCTATTCTTTTATGGTTTCACCCGGTTATCTGGTTCCTGAAAGCTGAACTCCGCAACCTACACGAGTACCAGGCCGATGCCCGTGTACTGGAGCAGCACCAGCCACAGGAGTACAGCGCCCTCTTATCAAAAGAAGTGCTCTTCAACATGGGCCTTCCTGTAGGCAGCCACTTCCAGAAGCCACAGGTGCTGCAGCGCCTGCAGATGCTGAAGCTACACGGCAAGCAGGCTGGCTGGCTAAAGCCCCTGCTTTCACTCCCCCTGCTTGTGCTGCTGTTGTTTACCCTTACCTCCCACCGGGCCACCACTGATATTGCCTCACAGCTTGCTACTACCACAAAGGAAACACCAGCACCGCAGAAGCCGCCCCTGCAGGAGTTGGCTCCTGGCACAGTTGAAAGCAAAGGAGAAACACCAACACCTGAACCAACGAAAAGAATGCCTGATACAATGGGTGAACCACCTGAAGACGTACCTGCTCAGGGAACTGAACCAACTGATAAAGTACAAGATCTCCTCCATACAAAACCTTATACCTATGTGGAACAGATGCCTCAATTTAGAGGAGGGGAAAGCGAAATGTTGAAGTACCTGGGGGAAAACATCCGATACCCGAAAGAAGCGCAAGAGGCGAAGGTGGAAGGTTTAGTAGTAGTAAGGTTCACCATTAACTACAATGGTAGCCTGGAAGATATTGAGGTCATCAAAAAACTAGGAAAAGGCACGGATGAAGAGGCCATACGCGTGGTAAAAATGATGAACGGCAGTTGGGAACCCGGCAGGCAGAACGGCAAAGTGGTTCCGGTGCAGTATACCTTGCCTATCCGGTTCGCCCTCAGGTAAAATACCCCATGTTTTTACTCATCAATTTTTGTACGGAAAATTCCGTGCTTGGAAAGCTATTGCCTTATAAAATCAATTTAAAACCAAAAATCCATTAATTATGAAAAAGCTCATTTTAATTAAACCGACACTGGTTGTTTTCCTTTTTGCCTGCCTGTTCGGAGCAGCCTCCTGCTCTACTGACGATGACCCAACTATGGAAACGCAGAAGCAAGAAGCTGTTTATGAAAAGAAAGCAGACACCTCGAAAGCATACACATATGTTGAGGAAATGCCGGAGTTTAAAGGTGGCAATGAGGCTTTGTTGTCCTTCCTGGGGAACAACATAAAATATCCGGAGGCGGCACAGGAAGCCGAGGTGGAGGGGCTGACTGTTGTAAAATTCACAGTGGAGAAAGATGGCGCTGTAACAAACATCCACACCGTCAAAAGCCTAAGTCCTGAAACGGACCAGGAGGCAGTAAGAGTGGTAAAGATGACAAGCGGAAACTGGGCCCCAGGCAAGCAGAATGGGGAAACGGTGCGGGTGGAGTACACGCTGCCGATCCGGTTTGCATTGAAATAAGCTACTTCGCCTTTAAACTACCGCCCGGCATCTTGTTGTCATTTTAAAAACCCTTTAAAATTATAACTCCAGGCTATACAACACCCTGATAACAGCACAGCCCCGGCTACAATATAGCCGGGGCTGTGCTCTATTAATGTTCACGCCTGTAGTGCTGCTTTACTTAAAACTGCCAGCCTTCGTTCATCATGCCAATGGCATGGTGGGCTGTCATGTCGAATTGGCAAGGCACGATGGAGATGTAATTGTTTACCAGCGCCCACTCGTCCGTGTCTTCGCCTTTGTCAAAGTTCACGAAGCTGCCCGTCATCCAGTAGTACTTGCGGTTGCGCGGATCCAGGCGCTCATCAAACTCCTCCTGCCACTTGGCATGGGCCTGGCGGCAGATTTTGATACCCTTGATCTTCTCGTCACTCTTTTTAGGTATGTTCACGTTGAGGGCCGTATTATCCGGAATCTTATGCTCCAGGGCCTGCCGGATAATCTGCTCCACAAACTCTTCGGTATGCGAAAAATCGGCTTCATGCCCGTAGTCGCACAGGGAAAAACCGATGGAAGGAAAGCCTTCAATAGCCGCTTCTATGGCCGCCGACATTGTGCCGGAATAAAGTACGCTGATGCTGGAGTTAGAGCCATGGTTGATGCCGCTCACCACCAGGTCGGCTTTCCTGTTTTTCAGCACATGGTGCTTTGCCAGTTTCACACAGTCTGCGGGGGTGCCGGAGCACTCGTATGCCTCCACATCCAGGTCCTCGAAAGCAATGGATTTATCTAGGCGCAGTGTATTACCGATGGTGATGGCATGTCCCATACCCGACTGCGGACTATCAGGCGCTACAACCACCACATCCCCCACCTTCATGGCCACTTTTACAAGTGCGCGTATGCCAGGTGCGGTAATGCCGTCGTCGTTTGAGACCAAGATTAATGGTTTTGCCATTTTATTATTCTAAGATTAATGTATGATAATATAAAAGAATTCGTTTTTGGTGCTAATATACTATAACCTCCTGCTGCGCTACAAGGTTTAAATAATAAAGAAAAGAAACCGTACCGATATGATAAGAAACCTGCTATATGCGATATTGTTGGGAGTAGGCATGGCTGCCTGTCTCTCACAAAACGAAAACGAATCTGCCGAAGAAAGCAACGTACAGCAACAGATCAACGCTACTGAAACGGATGCTGTTGCCGCACCTGCCCCTTCTACGCTTGTAATAGAGAAAGGACAGGTAGGAAACCTGAGAATAGGCATGCCTATCAACCAGGTGCGGGAGCAGGTACCAACAGGCATGGTTATAAACGATACCACCCTGACGCAGGAAGGACAGCAGTCTACGGCCTATGTACTGCGCCCAAAAGGGCAGGAAAAAGGGCTGCTGATAGAACAGGTTTGTGAACCCAACTGCATGGTATGGCGCATTAGCGTGGACAGCGAGGATTACAAAACAGCAAAAGGATTAGGGGTAGGGTCTAAATACGGGGAGGTGAAAGAGGCCTACTCTATCGGAACAGTGGCACTGGCGGAAGATAATTTTGTGGCCGTGTCTGAAGAGGCGGGTATGAGCTTTGTGCTGGACGACACACAGCTTCCGCAGGATGCCAGGGACAGGGGCAGGTATAACCCGGGGAATATCCCGGCAAATACGCTTGTGAAACGCATCATAATACATTAGCATCTTGCGATATTAAGCACGAATACGTATTATTGTGTTTATGGCATTTCTCCGCTCTGACTACCGATACAAAGACCTTGGTTTACTGCTGTTGCGCATTGGCATCGGTACCATGTTTATTCTGCACGGCTGGCCTAAACTGGCTGGTGGCCCTGAACGTTGGGCAGCTCTCGGGCAAAACATGGAGCTTATGGGAATTACCTTTGTCCCGGCCTTCTGGGGCTTTATGGCAGGCTTCGCTGAGGCCGTTGGCGGTTTGCTGCTGATATTGGGCCTGTTCTGGCGGGTAACATGCCTCCTGCTATTGTTCACAATGATAATTGCCACCGCCCGACATGTAGCTGCTGGCGACGGTTTCAACGGCTATTCGCATGCACTGGAGGCCGCTATCCTGTTCTTCTCACTTTTCTTCATTGGCCCTGGCAGGTACAGCCTCGACAGCAAGCTTTTCCCCACCGACAAATACCGGAACAGGTTCAGCCGGATTGTGGTATAAACTGACACATCAAGTATATTTCTGAAGCCTTGGCCCTTATGCTAAGGCTTTTTTGTTGGAGCTCTTCACAATAGCATGGCCCCACACATTTCCTCTCAAAATTCCTTAATTTCACCTCTTCATACCACGTTAACCTGACAACATGCTAACCACATTACTTTTAGCTGCCCTGCTTTCTGCAGGAGGACCCGGCCAAAACAAACCTGACCTGAAAACACCTTACGAGCAAGGCAACGGCAACCAAACCGCCACCTATGAGGAAGCTATTAACTGGTACCAGAAGCTGGACGCTGCCTACGATGAAGTGAAGATGATGCCTTACGGCTCGACAGATGCAGGCCGCCCGCTGCACCTGGTGGTGGTTTCCACTGACAAAGACTTTAACCCAGCCGCTATCCGCAAGAAAGACAAGCGTATCCTGCTTATCCAGAACGGCATCCATCCGGGAGAACCGGAAGGCATTGACGCAACTATGCTGCTGGTGCGCGATTACCTGCAGGACAGGAAGCGACGCAGGCAGCTCGACAATGTGGTGCTGGCCATAATACCGGTGTACAACATCGGCGGCGCCCTGAACCGTAACAGCCACACCCGCACGAACCAGAACGGACCAGAAAGCTACGGCTTCCGGGGGAATGCCCGTAACCTGGACCTGAACCGGGACTTTATTAAAATGGACTCCGACAACGCCAGGACCTTCCATGAAATATTCCGCGAATGGGACCCGGATGTGTTCATGGACAACCACACCTCCAACGGGGCCGATTACCAGCACGTGATGACGCTGATTGCCACGCAGCACAACAAACTGAACCCCACACTGGCAAAATACCTTTCCGGCAAAATGGTACCGGCACTGTATGCGGGCATGAAACAGGACAAGTTCCCGATGGTGCCTTACATGAACCACGCCGGCGACACACCAGACGAAGGCATCATCGGTTTTATGGAATCTCCGCGCTATGCCACAGGGTATACGACGCTCTACAACACCATTGGCTTTGTGCCCGAAACACACATGCTGAAGCCTTTCGACCAGCGCGTGAAGGCAACCTATAAGCTGATGGAGAACATGATCGAAACGGTGCACCGCGATGCAAAGGAAATCGGCACATTGCGCGCCCAGGCGAAGCAGGAAACACTGCTGCAGCAGAAATTCCCGCTGAACTGGAAACTGGACACGACTAAAGTAAGCCAGGTTCCTTTCCTGGGCTATAAAGCCAAATACAAGCCGAGTGAGGTAAGCGGCATCGACCGCCTGTATTATGACCGCAAGGCGCCGTACAGCAAAATGATTAACTACTACGATGAGTTTGTGCCTACCGTAACCGTTGAGAAACCGGTAGCCTATATCATTCCGCAGGCCTGGGACGAGGTGATTGAACGCCTGAAAACTGACAAAGTACAGCTGCAGCAACTTAAAAAGGACACCACCCTCACCCTAGACACCTACTATATCACCGATTATAAAACAAGTCAGCACCCATACGAAGGGCATTACCTGCATTCTGATGTGCAGGTAGAGACAAAGCGCATGCCGCGCCAGTTCTTTAAAGGGGATTACGTGGTCTACCTGAACCAGCCTGCTAACCGCTTTGTGGTGGAGGTACTGGAGCCACAGGCTGTGGACTCCTACTTCAACTGGAACTTCTTTGACTCTATCCTGATGCAGAAAGAGTACTTCTCATCTTATGTGTTTGAAGACTTAGCAGCAGAGTACCTGAAGAAAGACCCGGACCTACGCCAGCGCCTGGAAGCACGCAAGAAACAGGATCCGGACTTCGCAAAAAATGGGCGGGCGCAGCTGGATTTTGTATACCGCAACACACCGCACTACGAATACACGCATAACATGTACCCGGTCGGAAGGCTGATGCAGGATGTGAAGCTGCCACTCTAAAGCAGGTGTTGCCCGAAAGCAGATATGCTGTGTCTGCTTTCGGGTAGGCTTTTCTATGCCCCCAACACCTTTACGTTACTGCCTTCAATCGTTCAGTGCCGGCTTTTTCATGGTACCACTTCGCAAACATATATCCTGTAAAACCATGCACCAAAGTAGAGCCGAACACAATCAGGGTTCCTACTACCCACACCTCCTGCATGCCTACCTTTTGCAGGCTGTGCACCATGTAAAATAAAGCAGCCACTCCTATCGGGCCAAACCACCCGACGATAGCGACATCGGCTTTTTTGGGGAGGCTTTTCAGGAAAGGGGCCAGCACCAGGAAGACCGGCAGACGCCTGAGCAACAATACAGCCACCACAATAGCTACCGCTTTCCAGCCTAAAGCAAACCAGTCTTCCCAGGGGAGTATCAGCCCAAAGAAGAAAAAGATAGGAATGGTGAAAATTCGTTCCATAGCCTCCTGTACTTCCTCCTGCTCCACATCTTCTTCTGTATTCAGCACCAGGTTTGTGGCGAAGCCTGCTGCAAACACACCTATGATTCCGTTACAGCCAATCACCTCCAGCAAGCCTAACACGAATAAACCAAGGGCCAGCGAGAAGGACAGCAAGGCAGTTTCACTCATCCAATTGGCCTCCCTTGCTTTTAGAAGGAGCTTTCCAGCCACATAGCCTATCACCAACCCGAACAGAACACCGCCGCCCGTTTCCCAAAGTATTGATTTCAGCAGCCACTCCTGCAGGGCATGCGCAGGCTTTTGGATAAGGAGCAGGGGCAATAGCACGATGGGATAAGCCAGACCGTCGTTCGCACCTGACTCAAAAGATATAGCATGCCTAACCCTGTCCGGAAGTAGTTTTTTAGCTGTTTCACCTGCTACAATGGTAGAGGCTATTACAGGGTCGGTTGGCGTGACAGTAGCCCCGATCAACATGCAGAGCAGCCAGTCAAACCCGAAAATCAGGCGAATTAAAAAAGTAGAGCAGGCCCACATACCCAGCATACCGCCAAACAACATAATGCTCTGCAGGCGCCAGTGCTTTGCCAGATAACTTTTAGGCATCCGGAAGGCAGTAGCCATCAGGGCCATGCTGATGGTCAGCATACAGGCAACCTCCATGGTTGCCTCAAAGGGTCCCCAATCTTTTAAATCAATGAGATCGAGGACGAACGGCCCGAGCAATATGCCCGCACCCACTGCCAGAATAGGTTCACTTATGACTGAGCGTTTCAGCCTTTTATAAATAAGCCCGGAGGCGAGCAGCAGAAAGCTTACCACAGCAAGGGCTAAACTAAAGTCTTTCATCCAGCTTTGAATTTAGATTGTACAGTGGGTGCCGAATATGGTACTCATTTGCTGCTGCAGAAGTTGCTGCTGTTGCTGCAATTATGCAGCAACAGCGCTTTGAAAGCACAAACTTATTTAAATCAGCTGCAAGAGGGGCTGTGTTGTAATTGTATTGAACAGAAAAAGAAAAGCCACCTCAGCGGTGGCTTTTCTTTTTGTTTGTTCTGCTTGCTGGCTCATGCATTGTTCCCTGGCCCTCGCTGCACCGTCAACCCGCTACACTTCTATCTCACCAGACAAATAAGCCACGGCCTTACCTGTTATTCTCACCCTGTTTCCCATAAACTCACACTTCAGGTCTCCTTGCCTTGCCGACAGCTGCCTGGCCCTTAAAACTTTCTTATTCAGTTTCTGGCTCCAGAACGGGCTTAGGGTGGTGTGTGCAGAACCTGTTACCGGATCTTCATCAACACCTACCTGAGGCGCAAAAAACCGGGATACAAAATCAACGTCATCACCCGGGGCTGTCACAATCACACCGCGTGCTTCAACAGAGGCCAATTCTCTCAGATCAGGCTTTAAGTTCTCTATTTCTTTCTGTGTCTGGTAGAGCAGCAGGTAATCCGTTTTCCCTTTGTAAGCTTCTGCAGGGGCATTGCCTAACGCCGAAGCAAGTGCCTGTGGTGCCTCCACCTGCTGGTATACATCTGCAGGAAAATCAAGCGTTAACTCTTCTCCCTCCCTGTCCACTGTTAACAGGCCACTTCTGCGCGAGTGAAAATTGATTGTACCTGACGGATGGTCATAGAAGTGAAACAACACATAAGCCGCTGCCAGCGTGGCGTGCCCGCACAGGTCTACCTCCACCGTGGGAGTGAACCACCTAAGCGCATAGTCGCTCCCCTGTGGCACCACAAAAGCGGTTTCTGCGAGGTTATTTTCTGCGGCAATCTGCTGCATTGTCTTGTCCTCCAGCCATTCGTGCAGCACACACACGGCGGCAGGGTTTCCATGAAACACCTTGTCAGTGAAGGCGTCTACCTGGTACATTTTTATTTTACTCATATTTTAAAATTGCTTTAAATCTCTGGTGTTACGCAAGAAGTACACGCGTCTAAACATATCCCCTTTGAGGAGCATGGAGTACTTTCCCTGACAGGAACATTTCCATGATGAAGATTATTCCTTGTAAAGGAAAGTACAAAGCTTCTGCGAAACTGCTGTTGCCTACTTTCCCCCGCATCAACAGAAAAGCCACTTCGTCAGTGGCTTTTCTGTTGATGTTGATGTCATTTAATCAAACGTCCACTGAATCATACACAATCACCTTGTCCCACAGGTGTGAATAATTCTCCACAAACTTCAGGTGTACCGGGTGCTTCTGGTAAACCTCCTGCTCTTCGAGATTATTAAAGAACAGCAGCCAGGAAACCTGGTAGCCTCTTTCAATTACATCGCGGTTGGTGTTGGCTGGTACGCCTATACGGGCCAGTTGTATGGCCTTTATGTTGTTTTTCAGGGTGTTCAGGCCCTCAATAAGTTTGGCTTTGTCTTCCGCTGAATTCGGGTTTTTAAGCCAGAAATATACATGGTGCACAAAATCACCTTTTGGCTTCTGACGTGTTTTGCCCAAGGCAGGCATCAACCCGAAGAAACCGGCAAGCGACAAAGAGGTGCTGTTGCCCAGGAACGACCTTCTGGATAGCTTTTTCATATTGTTTCGTCTGCTAATGTTGTTTTACTTTATCTGTACTAACCCTCCCACCTATTCCTCTGTCCTGTCATAGTCGGTATAAAATAAGCGAATATTTTTCAATAAAGAATAAGCTTACTCGGTTCAGATATTAAATTCATATTCAGCATTTAAGCTTATGGCAAGCTACACCTTCCCCCTTAGCTTCTGCTGGTATCTTCATGTAATGACCAGTTTGCCTTTATGGCCATCGGCTGGAACATATATTCTTTGTTAGGCTTTACGCAACTCCCTTTACGATTGATCCCAGTCATCTTCGGGAACAACACCATACATTTTTTACACAGCTTCTTTCCTTGCCGTTGCTGCTTGCCAGTGTCAGAATGTTGTACTATATTATGATCAACCTAAACAAACAGCAGCAGCATGAGAAACATTAAAGTTTTATATGCAATCATAGCGTTGTTCATCATCACAGGAACGGTTGTGGTACTCCTCAAGCTTGGCCCCACTCTGAAGAGATTCTTATATGAGGATGGATTAGAGCAAAGGCTTTCGGAACCGGTTCTGGGAGTTTACGGTTTGCCACAGCATTTCCCGGCAGCAGAGGCGAATAGGATACAGCATTATACGCTTAAGTGGGAAGATAAAGGAGACTTGACACTAACTGAAGCGTTGCAATCCTCTCTTTCAGAAAGCCAGCCAACGCTCCTCACTATCGAGATGTTTGCGCGGGGGTTCTCCGGCTCCTACAGGTCGAAACTCAAGGCTGTGGCAAAGGGAAGATTTGACATTAAAATCAGGCAGATTGCCTCCATCATGTCTAAGCGGCAACGAACCACTTACGTACGCTGGAACCCGGAAATGGAAGTACCGGTCAAGCAGTTTCCATGGCAGAATCAGTCCCCTGAACTATACATCAAGGCATTCCGGCACTTTGCCCGGGTATGGAAGGCAACAGCGCCAGACACCAAAATTGTTTGGGGACCAGCGGGCTACCCTGGCGCACTGGAATGGTGGCGCGGAGAAGATGTGGTGGATTTTACCAGCATAACCCTCGCCAGCCAATCCGAATTAAATACCACCACCTATCCTCAGGAGCATTCTGTTCCTGCCATGCTGAGGCGCAAACTGCACCGAATGCGGTTCATCGATAAACCGCTTTTGATACTCGGCTCCGAAAACCTCCCCAAGCATAGTTTTAACAGCCAATGGGTGGAACTGGCAAGCAGGGAAGTTCAGCCCTACCGGCCAGCGTCATACAAAGCACTAAGCAATCAAAGCCAGCAGAAGGATTCTCCGGTTACACCAGGCAGTGTGCATGTCAAAGCAAAATCAGGAGTTGCACAGCATTTCCTGCTGGGCGTATACGACCCGAAACTACGCCTGACAAAGGAAAAATCTGTTTCCGTTGAACATCTTTTCACAGACTGGCCTGAACTAAGAAACGGACGATTCAGGAAAAAATTCGAAGGGGTTATTGCCCGCGGTCACCAGGTTGTTGTAACTGTAGAGCCCTGGCTAAACAGCAGGAAAAATGATCCGGACGTTCTGGTAAACACCCCGAGGGGCCAGTATGACAATGAGCTCCGGGAACTGTATGATGTTGTTTCAAACGCCGGGCAAACAGTTTATTTACGGTGGGCACATGAGATGGAAATCCCTATTCATCGCTATCCATGGCAAAGCCAGGACCCTATCGATTACATCAAGTGTTTCCGCTATTTTGCTACCTTCCGTCAGCCGCGCCCAGAGAATATACGATTAGTATGGGGCCCCGCCGGAGACCGCGGCTCCCTGGAGTGGTGGCCCGGAAACGATGTAGTAGACTATATTAGTTTGGCAGTATTTGGGTTACCCGATAAAAACATTACAGATTATAGAAAGCAGGAAACATTCTCCACCATTTTTAAGCGCAAGTTTTACAGAATGCGCTTTGTTGATAAACCCATCTTCATTACTGAATTTGGTGTGAAAGGCCCTGAAGAGTTTCAGAAGGTCTGGCTGGAAGAAGCAGCCCAAACCATTCACAACTATCCTGAGATTGCGGGAGTCTGCTACTTTAACCAACCCGATGAACCCAAAGCCTGGGGTGAAATCAAGGTGCCTGACTGGAGCATCAGCAAAGCAACTTTTGCGCATTTCAGTAAAAAGTTGGCCAGGCAGCAGCAACCTACTGTTACCCTCTTGCTAGGCTGTGTCTGATGAATCAAACGAAAGACCCTGTTAGCTTGTTAGTAAGTCATGAGACGATACGAGTTAACTGACGAACAGTGGGAGAAGATATCGCCTTTG
>NZ_BAAGXV010000073.1:0-35436 GCF_054779655.1 Pontibacter brevis | reverse complement strand
GTCAGAAAAACAGCCTGCTTCTCTAAAAAAGAGCAGAATCACTACAACGCCATGAAGCTAATATTCTATTACCGAAACCATCATACATTCTAGACCACAACCAAAATTTGTAAGAGCTGTTACTTGGTGTAAGCTTCCACTTCTCAAGCACATTTTTGATATCACCAGAATTGAATTTGAGTGAACTTCCAGAGGCGCCAGACAATAGCTTTGCAATGTCGGTAGCAGTAAGTTTAAGCCAGGATGTATCTAAACCTTGTTTTTTCAAGTCCTCATTAAAATCAAGAAAATACTCCTTTACTGCATCAATTATCAATTGTTCAACCCCAGTTCTATTACCATTCATCGCTAATTCCAAAGCAGGTGTCCAAATGTCCTCAGGTTTGTGCCACATTCTGGATAAGGGCTTAGGTGTATACATGGTTCTATTGGTAAGATGGTACAGAAAGGCAGGAATTTCACGCTCTAGCTCATCTAATAGATTAACGTTATCATCATTTAGAGGCTTTACATATCTAACCCAGTATCTAATCTCGCCTTCTTCTATTGGCAGAAAATTAACAACGTTATTAGATGCGAAAATAAACTTGCAAAAGAACTCTGTTTCAACTTTATCCTTTTGCTTAGCCTCAGTTTTGAATGTTTTTGTAGTAGACAAGCTCTTTATTCTTTCGGCAGCTTTCTTACTGTCTATGAAGGTTTCATCTATACATACCAGTAGTTTGGAGGTCCAATCACTATTGAACCTGCCTTCAACATCTTCACTATTAATCAGGGTTACATTCTTACCAAAAACCAGTCGTAGCCAATTTAAGAAAGTTGTCTTTCCTGTGTTTCTTTCAACAGAAACTAAGCAAAGGATATATAGCTTCTGCAGTGGCTTCATGTACAATAGCTGTAAGTAATCAAGTCCTATTTCATACTGATCTCCAAAAATGTGCCTCAGGAAAGACTCTGTTATAGGAAATTCTGCAGCATTCTGAGAAGGGTAGTGTCGAAGCGTTTCATACTGATTGTAGCATCCTTCTATATCCCTCTGATAGTTTATATGTTCCGGCCTTACTACAAAGGCTTTGTACTTTAACATCCTGCTACATATCTCTCTTGCAGCTTTCTTACCATAGTCATCTTCGATTGCTGTTCTGGTCCAAACATCAAGCCTTTCACCTAAATATTTCCCGGGTGTTGCAGCAGGTATAATGATCTTACGATAATAGGTAGTGCCTATCTTTACATATTCTCTACAGATTTCATCAATTTCATCTGTGCATACAGCAACTTCAGATGTTTGGCTTTGGTTTGGTTGTGGGTCAGAAGCTGTTGGGTTACGTGGTTCGCTACTTGTTCCATATGTATACTTTTGGATTGCTCTAGGTTTGCTGTTGGTTTGCTCAACACTTGTATTAGCCTGTTTCATTAAGCTACTCTCCTTTCTAAAGCTTGATTATTCATGAAACTTACTTGCTTAATAAGATCTATTTCATTCTTCAGTTCATGTTCTGCTTGTTTACACAGCTGATTAACTCGCTGCTCCGTTTTGAATTTAACTTGTTCTTCGATCTCAATCTTCTTGGTAACTGAAAGAATGTTTAAATACTTTTTTAGTCTTTTGTTATCATCTCTTAACTTGTTAATCTGATGTACATAGGTAGATCTTTCATGATCTATCACAACCGACCTGTTTAGAAGAAACTCCAGTTCATTGAAAGCATCCGTATAAGCTGTTATTTTATTTTCCCATCTCTCTACAGTTCTGGCCCTCTTGTAATTTGAATCTCTATAGATATCAAGGTCTTTCCTATCAGCTTCCAAAGCGTTTCTAAACTGGTTTAGTGTATATTTTAAATTCTCTTCTAAATGAAAAATGTATGAGTTATCCATATGAAACAGCTTAATTTAGAGTGAAGCTCATAACTAGCAAACACAGAGCAAACAACAGCCAAACATCTGTCAAACTGGATTGAGATAGTTTGTTCTCGTTTTGCATTTGGTTGCCAATCATCAAACAACCGCTATTCCTATCACTTGTAAAGACAATAAAATCTTCGCAGGCAATGATGAATCCATAAATGTGTAATTTTGTATAATTCATGTTTAAGGGTTTAGGTAGCTTAAGCTCTTTCTAAGAGCGCCAATGGCCGTTGGCGCTCTTTACTTCAAGCCTATGCTAGTTGATAATTATTTTTGTAGTAATTGATTCATTTGAGCAGCTTCTAACAAAGCTGACTTATAATAAAATACAGTGTTACCAACTTTGTTGAATGGGATAACACCCTTCTTTTGCCACCTGATAATTGTAGCAGGCGTTACACCAAACAGTGCGGCAGCTTGCTTCTGGCTTATTCTTTCTTTTGGCTCATTACTGATTTGTGGTTTGCTTTTTAGATGATACTTTTCAATGTACTCATCCAGTTCTTGTCTTGTCATAGAAATGACTACTAACTCATTTTTAAACATGGGCTTTAATTTTGTTGTTAACTTTTTTAATTTTGTGTAAACATTTAGGCTAAAATTTTTAATTCGCTCCGCTTAATCCTTTTAAAACTGGCATAACAGATTTATGCAGGTATTTGAATAGCTCATGGAATGTTTGTTCCTGCTCAGAAGTAATTTGATTCTCATTTAATAAATAATTTAAGAATTTTTCAGTTAAGTCCTTCTTGAACCAATAAAAACCTATTTGACTTGTGTAATCAAGAAATCCTTCCGGATCAACATAGTTTTGATAAGTGAAGGGCCCCAAATTATTCAAAGCAACAAGCGATGCTTGCAGGTACTTATCAGATAATACATCTTTAACGAATACCTTGTTATTCTGCCCTAATAAGACCAGACCATCAACGATTTCAGTAAAAGGCTTTTTTAAGTCAAGCATGTAGAACACCTCGATCCAATTTGCTTCCATTCTTTGCAGAAGGATATCTTTACCAGCCTTATCTAAAAGATCTAGTACACTTTCCGATGCAATTTGATACATTAGAGCAAATTCCTTGATAGAGAAAGTATCTTTATCAAAGGGCTCAACAAAGGTTATGATGTCTTCAATGAGTTTTCGCTCCAGTGCTATTGTTCTTCCTAAACTATAGTTCCTTTCAATCGCTTCATCAAACTCTTCCTGGGTAACTAACATTTCAAACTCAGTCATTCCTGTGAGCAGGTGTGCTTGGCTACGCATCCTATTTACCTGCCGCTTTACTGTTACTTGAACATATACAGGCAGTCTGGGATTAGTTTCATTGAGCTTTTTAGACTGACTCTTATTCAGATAGTGCTTAACAGTAATCTTACCCATTCTTTTTCTGCTTTTGCTCGCGTGCTCGTTTGTTCCAGGTGCGGTCTATTTCTTTCTCCTGAAAAGAGTCAGCAATATCTATATATTTATTGAAATTGGCATCTTTCTTATGTCCGGTCAAACTCTTCAGTACTTTTAGATTCACATTACCTTCTACAGAAAGCGTAGTAAATGTTTTCCTGGCTGTATGTGATGTTATAAGTTCATGCTTAGGAACAGTAATTACTGTTGCTTTGCCTCCAGAATATTTTGTTACTGTCTCCAACTTATCAATCCCTGCTTCCTTACAGCAGTCTTTAATATGTTTATTGAACTTAGGCTCCGATATCTTAGGTAAAGGATAATAAGGAGTGCTTTCATATTTCTTCAAAATGTCAAGTGCAAAGTCATTGAGATAAATCTTTAACTTCTCCTTAGTCTTTACTATCGTTTTTGTAATCACAGCACCTTGAATGTGGCTTGCGTTTAAAGCCTTCAGATCAGAGTATCGTAGCCCAGTAAAACAACCAAAACAGTAAATATCCCTGATCCGGCTTAACCTATTATCTTCGAAGTTATGGTCATTAAGCTTCATCAACTCCTCAAATGTGAGATATATGATATCAATGTCCCTTTCAGAAGCTTTGAACTTCTTATAGATTTCAAATCTGTTATAGCCTCTATCGTGTGCCCAGGCTAAAAAGGTCTTTAAAGAAGCTACAAGTGATGCAAAATAATTGTCTGAGCATGCAGTCTTTTTATTACTTACTCTTTCTATAAATGCATACTTCTGGAGTCGATCGAAAAACTCAAGGTTGATGCTATCGAACCGTAATTCATACTTTGCATAGCTTTCAAACTCTCTGAAGAAGTTCAATGCAGTATTGTGCTTTTTGAAAGTCCTCTCTGCTTTAGTTGATTTATAAGTTTCGGTAAACTCTGTGAAAACCTCAAAGAAAGGCCGGTTTCTTACTAAGGATAAGAACTTATCGTTCAGTTGGTTTTCTACATACTCCTTTGTCAGCTTTATATCATTTAGTAGAGCATCATTAAAAATGTTTTTAACCTTGTTCTGATACTTATCTAATACGGCGTTATACACCTCATAATTATTATCTGGCTCCCCTTTTAAAGGCGGCTTTATTTTACTCTTTACATCACTCCAGTGCTTTTCCTTTGCTTTTACCTTCAGCTGTTTTCTAATCCTCATGCCATCAAACGTCAGCACCATCATTACAGGGCACTCACCTTGCTTGTTCCGCTTACTCTTTAGCAAATTAAAACTGACGTTCGCCATTTAATGATTTGTTATACGTTGTCTCAAACGGAGACTTATTATTTGTTTACAAATATATGTTTATGTAAACATTAAAAGCAAACAGTTGTTAATAAATATTTAGATATTCCTTTATTTATGTTGTAACTTGATATCATAAATTTGTATTTGGTTATTCATAAATGCTTTAGTAGGTTGATTAACAGGCCCATTTAAGCTAAATATCTAAAAATAACCTAGGCACTTATTAGAACAATAATTTGCAGGTGCTGAGTCACTGCCTTTACCTATGAACCAAACGCCTGAGCAGATTGCCCGCGGCCGTATTGATGAACTATTGACAGCTTCCGGCTGGATAATTCAGGATAAGAAAACTTTATAACTACCTGCCGCTGTAGGTGTATCTATCAGGGTTAGCCTTGGCTGATAAGTAGCATTATGTAAAGTAGATAATTTGTTTCCAATTATAACACAGACTTGATACCTTTAAAAGCATGCCTTTAAGATGACAGCTGCAAACTATAATCATTACTTTAGAGCTTTAACAAATGGAATATAAGTACATGAAGATCTCCCACGAAGCGGGAAAGACGGTAGGCACCAAAACTTATAGCGACAACGAAGCAGACAGCGCCAGCGGAGATCTTTACCCAAGAGCCTTAGAAATCCTTCAGCAAGAAGAAATGATAGGAGGTGAAGCGGCATTAACTCCGGCGAAGTTAGAGAATGGCTACTACCCTATAGAATATTTCAAGCCAATATATTTTGCGGCCAATACCGTTCTGCCAGGAGAGGATATCAAACCCAGAACCTCACGCCATTGCTATGAATATGTTGGCCCAGATGAAGCCTAGGAATAAATTATTTGATGGCACTCCTAACCTCCTTGTTGCGTCAAAGTAGCATCTTTCTTAGAAACGGCCCCTATTTAACATAGCAGTAGTTATGGGAGAAAACCCCTTTCCAGCCAACTGGAGGGGGTAGAGTTTGGTACTTTGGCAGGAGGGGAAACTTGCAGCAGGTTGCTTTAAATTCGAGTTACTATATCCTATATTTGGTAATCCAGTTCCGTTTATCCGACACCCGTTGGGCGGCTAAACGGAGTAACTTCGTTTATACAGTAGAGCCGATATTGGCAAGACCAATGTTTCGAGAGTAGTAAACAATGGGTATTTATATAGAAGTTAGCTGATATTTTACAAAACAAACAAAATGGACAATAAATCAACAGTTTTAGCAAATAGGATATTCCCAGATAATGATGAATTTGAAGTTGAGGTCTTGAATATACCTGCAGAAAAAAGGAGATTGCTAACCGAAACTTACGATTTTACAATTTCAACACTTCATGAATATGTCAACAACGAACATATCGTTATTCCTAACTTCCAAAGAGGGTATGTTTGGAATCGAGCGCAAGCATCAAGACTCATTGAATCTTTAATAATCCAATGTCCAATTCCTGTCATTTATTTAAGCCAAAATAGTGATGAGACTCTGTCAGTTATAGATGGCAATCAAAGACTAACAAGTATAAGTCTATTCCTTGACAATGGTTTTCCTCTTACAGGTCTTTCAACATATCCAGAATTGGATGGACTAACTTTTAGTGAACTAGACCCAAGGTTTCAGCGACATATTATTAATAGAACAGTGCGTTGTATTGCAATATTAAAGGAAACGCATCCGCAAATTAAGTTTGATGTTTTTGAAAGATTAAATACTGGTTCAGTGAGATTGAGCCCCCAAGAGTTAAGACACGGAATTTACAACGGGCCATTTATGACTAAAGTCGAAAAATTGGCGAGGGGTTCCTTATTCAAAAAGCTAACATCTACAACAAACGATAATAGGATGAAAGGTGATGAGTTGGTTTTAAGATATTTCGCCTTATTGGAGCGATTGGAAATTTATGAAAAGCCTATGACTGTTTTTCTTAATAAATATGCTGAAGACAACAGACTCATGCGAGAACCAAAGATTATTGAATTAGCTACTAATTTCGAAGCGAATCTTAATAAATGCTATTTCTTGTATGGAGACTTTGCATTCAAAACTTTTGATGAGCATAGAAAGCGTTTAAAAGCAAATACTGCTTTGTTTGAGGCGCAAATGCTTTCGATGAATAACGTGAACCCAACATTAGAGCAGATTGAAGCAATAAATAAAGCTGAAGTAATTGACAGGCTAGAAACTTTATTAAGAAATGATGACTTCTATAATTCAATTACTAAAGCTACAACTGATAGAAATGTTGTTAATAAAAGAATAACAGACTATACGACATTTCTTCAAGCCATTTTTTAAATATGCCATACTCTAAAAGTAGGGCAAGAAAGGGCTTTGAAATTGAAGCGAACAAATTGCTTAAACTTGCCAAAAAAGTATCTTATAAGTCTTCTCCACTAAGTTATGACCATAAGCAATTAGTTAACCAATCATGTATATTCCTTTTGTCTGCGAGGATTGAGGATTTCACTAAAAATTTCATTGAAGACTTATTGTATAGTTATAGAACAAAAGGGGCTACATTTAATCAGATACCGAAAAACATCAGGACAAAAACTCTTTTAGATAACCAAGTAAATTATTATAGAAATTATTACAATAGTTCTGATGAGCGAGCACTTCTGAAAAGTATTTCCATAGATAGCAGGTATTATGGCCTTATGGATAATGCAGCGAATTATACTAATCAGATATTTCCAACAAATATAATTGGAACTAACAAGTATCCATCAATCAAGAATTTGAGAATCTTGTATTTCCGCATTGGTATCGATGACATAGTTAAAGACATTAATCGAAAAGCTAAGAAGGACATAAAAACCAACATAGAGTCATTTCTAAGCTTAAGAGAATCGATTGCTCACCAAGGGGCGCCTGCAGTTACTTATAATGATGTTGAAAGACATTTTAATAATATGATTGAGGCTATTAATTATATAGACAGAGTCGTTTACTCACATATAAAGAGTGAATCTGGCGAGGTCTATTGGACATAAAACATCAGCTAACAAGGTATTGCCAAAAACGGAGCAGAAGTAATATTATTGAGCTGACGGAAGTAGTTGAACATTAATAATTTTATTGAGCGGTAGTGCTGTAAATCGTTGCCTTGGGCAATACTTGAACCGTTTCTTAACATAATTGAGCTTATAAGAAAGTTAGCCACAAGCAAAAGAAAGATCTTCTTATATCGATTTGGAAGAAATGTGACCTCCCCCCGAAGACTTTATTTTTCACATGTCCTAAAAATGGGAGGAGCTCAATTTGTTGAAAATTATACTCCCAGACAGTTCTAAAACTGGGGAGCCGACAGTAGGGGCTGTCCGAAAAGTCGGAGCAGCCTCTTTTTGTATCAAATTTATAAGTACCCCCCCCTACAGGGCAATTTTAAATAAACGATTCTCAGGAGGTAGCATTAACTTTTTGGACAGCCTCTACAAATACATTGCATTTGCGTAACATCTGATACCAATCTCAAAACGAAAGCTACGTATTAGCACGGAGTAAACTGAGTGATTTATACGCATTTGGTACTTTAACTACATTTATTTAGCGCATAAGGTGCGGGAATATGCTATTATTGTAGCTATGATGGTTATAAAATTGTACTGTCCACTATAAATCATTTTTACCTCTTGTTATACGTACTTGCCGGTCAAACCTTGCCTTAACACAAGCTATGATAATGAAACATGTACTTCTTATTGCTGTGCTTTTGTGGTCTACGCTAGCCTGGGGCCAAGGCACTAGCCGAAATTTGATCTTGGCAGACACCCAGCCCAGGCAAGGCGAAAAAATTAACTTCACCTACCTGCCTGCCGGCACAGACCTGGGGAACGAAAAGGAAGTTGTAGCCATCGCTTACGAATATGTGCACAACTCCATCCGCTCATACGATGTGTTGCTGAATAGACACGATACTGGCTGGCAGGGGACGCTTAAACCCTCTAAAGAGGCATTGGGTTTATATCTGCAGTTTCAGAACAGCTACAGAGAAGACAGCTACTATAAGTTTGATAACAACAAGGGCAAAGGCTATTCTATACTACTGTACAACAAAAGAAAACAACTTATTCCGGGCGCAACACTGGCAACGGCAGTCATGCTACAGGAAGCGCAACATCATCTGAAGATAAAATGGGACCCGGAGCAGGCGCTTAAACTGTTTGAGCGGGAGTTCAGGCAAGAACCTAACTTGAAGCGCCCGTACATTTTGCCTTATATTAATGCACTGTCTGAAGCAAGTGAGGGAGAATCCACTCCGGTTTTAGGGGCTTTAAACTGGCTGGCTGCACAACAAGACCTAACCGAGAACGAGATGCTGGTGCTGCACAATACATACAAACGCTTTGGAAAACCCGATAAAGCGGCTGCCTATTCATTACTGATGCGAAAAAACTGGCCCCAGGGAGAAGCGGTGAGAGCAGAAAGAATAGAGCACTACCGTAATGGAAGTTCCTTAACAGATAAAGCAGAGTTACTGCGTATGCTTATAGAAGATTTTCCTGAGCAGGACTGGCAGGAAGAGTATGTTTATTTGGCTAAAGAGTATGCCAGAGCAGGCAACACCGCTGGTTTTAGGCAGATGCTTTCTGAGTTCCCAAAGTCTCAGAACGGCGAAGTGTACCGAGGCTTTGTGAGCCTGCTGGTTGCGCATAACGAGAGCCTGCCTGTAGCAGAGGAATTTGCTCATAAAGCCTATGCCTATGCTGTAGCGGAACTCGAAAAACCTTCCCTGGAAAAGCCCGCTGCGCTTTCAGAAAAAGCCTGGTACATCCAAAGAGAAAACGCGCTTGGCGCAATCGCCGCAACCTGCGGGCAACTGTTCCTGAAAAAGGAGGAGCATGCCAAAGCGTTGCCTTACTTAGTAGAAGCCTATGCCCTAACCCAGGGGCGCATGGACAGCACGGTAGTGGAGCCTTATGCGGAAGCGCTGCTAAAAGAAGAAAACTACGGCTTGGCACGCGCTCTGCTGGAGACGAGCACAGCAGAAGAAGGCAAGGAAAATGCGTATAAAGCGCTTTACAAGGACCTCTACACGCATGAGATGAAGAGCGGGGCTGGCTTTGAGAAGTTTTGGCTGGCAAGGAGAGAGGCTCTCGCGAACGATCATATGCGGGAGCAGTTGCAAAAGCAGATGATTGATAAAGCGGCAGCCGACTTTAAGCTGCAGGACCTGGACGGGAAGTACGTGACATTATCCTCCTTGAAGGGCAAAACGGTGGTGATAGATTTCTGGGCAACCTGGAGCGCACCATGCTTAGGAGCATTCAGGGTGATGAGAGACGCCATATCACGGCACAGAGGAGATGATGTTGTTTTCCTGTTCGTGAACTCCGGTGAAAAAGTAGAGAATAAAAAGAAAGCTGTACAGGATTACAAAGAGAAGTATTATATCCCCTATCAAATACTGATGGATGAGAACAACACTGTGGCACAGAAGCTTTACAAAGTGGATAGTTTACCCACTAAACTTGTTATTGATGCAACAGGCAACATGCGGTTTAAAAGGGCCGGCCAGCTGTATCCTGAGAGCGAAGCGCTGAGAGAGCTACTGCTGATGATCGAAATGGCCTGCAGTGAGTTGTAATAGTCAAGATATAGTCTGACAGTTGCGGCTTATCTGACAGGTATCTGCCCAAAAGTAGTGTTGCCTGAGCCCGCGTAGTCGGGCTCATTTTTTTTCTGCACCATCCCTTCGTGTTGAGGTGAAAGGTCTGGTTCCGAAAAAATGTTTGACAGGGTCTTGAGCTAAAGTATGTAACATTTTCTCTTTAGCCAAGAGAATAGCGTCTATAAAAGTCTGGTATGGAGTCTTGCCGAAGCAGTACCTGCCTGTTGTAATGGCCCAGCCACACATCCAGGTCCCTTTGCAGTTCCTCCGGACCGCTGTAGACCTTTTTGCGGAAGGCGATGGCATAGAACTCGTCCTGCATGGTTTTATGGAAACGCTCACAGATGCCGTTGGTCTGCGGACTCCTTGCTTTTGTCCTGGAGTGATCAATGTCCTCAATGGCCAGATAAAGCTGGTACTCGTGGCGCTCTCTGGCCCCGCAGTATTCCGTTCCCCGGTCAGTGAGGATGCGCAGTAGCGGTATCTCGTGCTGCTCATATAAAGAAATCACTCTGTCATTGCGCATATCGGCCGCCACCAATGCATTCTTCCTATCATAGACTTTCGCGTGCGCCACCTTGCTGTAGGTGTCGATGAAGGTCGCTATAGTATTTCCTCTTTGCAGGACCACTCTGTGCTGTTTCTAAGTTGATTCTCTACTTGTCACTGCCCAATTCAAGCTGCCTGTTGCTCATATACCTCAACCGGAATCTGTCTTCCTATCCCCTGATGGTGCTTCTCATGGTTGTATAAACTGAAGAAGCTCTTCACTCCCTGATACAGCTCCCATCCATCCTTTGCAGGATTCAGATAAACGTAGTCCCGCTTCAGCGTCCGCCACAGCCGCTCGATGTAAACGTTGTCCAGCGCCCTTCCCTTGCCGTCCATGCTGATGCGGATGCCCTCTCCCTTCAGATACCCCACCCACTCTTTGCAGGTGAACTGGCTGCCCTGGTCGGAGTTGACTATAGCAGGCTTGCCATGGCAGGCAGTCGCCTCCTGTTAGAGTCCGAGCCTGCCATGGCTTTTTTATAAGAACTCTTTCTCCAGCTCCAGCCTGCCGATGCGGGCATAGTGAGATGCTACCTGGCGCTGCACTTTTGACAGCACTTCTGTGGGACAATAATTACTGGATTTCCATCATGCTTTGCCGCAGGGACAGGCGGCACTTTTGGCGGCACTATCAAACTGCCCGGGTGCAGTTTGATAGTGCTCTGGTTGAAATGCTCGTCCCGGAAAACGTGGGAATGTTGGGATCGTGGAACCTTCTGCGGCACCTGCTCCTGCAGCCTGTATGACGTCCCGTTTTGCCGTCCCAGAAATCAAAATCTTTTTCTATTTTTGGGATGAGTTAATGGTACAGACATGAAGATAGGATACGCGCGGGTCTCTACCCAGGACCAGAAGCTTGAGCTGCAGCTGGACGCCCTCACCCGCCATGGGTGCGAACAGATATTCAGAGAGAAGAAATCAGGCAAAAGCAAGGAGCGTCCGGAGCTGGAGAAGATGATTTCGCAGCTACGCTCCGGTGACACGGTGGTGGTGTGGAAACTGGACAGGCTGGGAAGGTCGCTGCGGGACCTGATAGACCTGGTGTCGGAGTTCAAGGAAAGAGGGGTGGAGTTTGTGAGCCTGCAGGACGGCATCAACACCGCCACGCCCACCGGCAGGTTCACCTTCAACATCTTCGCCTCACTGGCAGAGTTTGAGCGGGAAATCATCCGCGAAAGAACAAAGGCAGGATTGGATTCAGCCAAGGCAAGGGGAAGAAAAGGCGGCAGGCCAGCAGGACTGTCAAAAGCAGCCATGGAGAAGGCTAAATCAGCCAAGATACTTTTTGAGTCCGGAACAAAGACAGTGGAGGAGATAGCAAAGATACTGGGCATCGGCAGGACTACCTGCTACCGCTATATCCAAAGTATAAGTTGAGTCAGTGTGAAAGGGAGTGTTAAAACTGCGGCAGCTCAACTGTATCCAGGTAGGGCTCGGGCAGCGTATGGCTGGTAAAGCTTTGCACCAGCACAATCTTATCAAGTTTAGCACTGTATCGCATCTCGATGAACACCTGGCCCAGGTGGTAAAGCACCAGGATGTGCTCTCCCTCTGCGCAGGTCCCAAGGAAGGTGCCCTGCATACACAGGATTGCTACCTTAGCGGCCAAGGGCATGGAGTTGAACTCTTGTATATCCATCTTAAGTACTATACGCGTTTCACCTCTGTAGGTACATGCGCTAAAGCACATTTGAGGCTACAGAGACTCTATCATTATAGAAGATTCCCGCAGTGGCCGGAAAACAACAGCACTATTCTGCTCAGGCCGGAATTAATATAGCTACATTTGTGTCTGCCTTCTAACTCTGAGAAGAGCTTTTTCATTTATTGTTAGTTGAGGTCTGGATGAAGGGGCAGCCGATGGCTGCCCTTTTCTTTTGCCGGGCCAGCAGCAGACACCTTTCAAACTGCACCCGGGCAGTTTGAAAGTGCTACACAAAGTGCTACACAAAGTGCCACACAAAGTGCTACACCAGGTAGTATCCCCAAGAGCCACTCCCGCTTAGATTCTCTCTTACATTACATCCCAAGCTCCCTTTTTATACAGCAAAACAGGGGAAGATAAAGAAGCGTTAGTGCTCCATGTGAGGGATTTCCTTTTATTCGACTCTTATTAGCTCTGATGTATCAACCTCCTCCAGGTAGGGGTCCAGGTGCTGATGGCTGTCAAACCCGTTGATTAGCATAATCCCGTTGTTTCTCGAAGAGAGTCATACCTCCGCGAAAAAGCCTTCCATGCTGTAAAGCACAACCTTACAGATGCTGTTCTGGTGTATTAAGAGGAACCGGCCTGGTGTCCACACAAGCTTTCTCCTGTGGTCAAATGAGCTGGAGTTAAATTGTTCAACCGTCATAGTCTGTGCTTCAAACCTACTGCTCTACGCCTTTTCCGGAAAAGTATTCCACCAAGGCACTTTCAAACTGCATTCGGGCAGTTTGAAAGTGCCACAAAAAGTGCCACAAAAAGTGCCACAAAAAGTGCCACACGTGGTTTTGGCTTGTCCCTGCGGCAAAGCGTGCTTCAGCGGATTGAATCACAGGTTTAAGTGTGCTTATAGTGGTTTGCTGCATCAAAAGGGCTGTTTTTACCTGTCTGCAAGCAAAATTGTAAGGTGAAACTATGAAGAAAATGAAGTAGTTTTTGTCCCACTCGAGTGCCACAAAAAGTGCACAGCAGGTATCTTACAAGAGAGGCATCCTTCTTGAACTCTCCCTTACAGACACATCTTGAGAAGCTGATCTCTACATGAAGAGCTTCTGCGCTCTTTAAATATGTGACCGAACCAGCATAGGTTGAACAATGTGCGGATAGCTGTACAGAGTCATGGGATGTACGCTCATGGCTTATATTTCTTCATGGCAATGTTACACTCATTGCTGCTTATACCATAAAAAATGTTTGCTAAGTCCCATGAGTAAGCCTTTTCGGGTTAAGCAGGCTCCTTTTGCCACTTACTCTCCATGTTACAATCAGGCGTCAAATCGTCTTTCATAGCACAGGACGTATTGCCATTTTGTCCTTCATTTGCAACAGCGCACCAGGCAACAACTGCCCTGCCCAAACCATAGCGGACAACCGAAAGCAACTTAGCACAAACAGCATCCTGGATGGCAGGCCATGCGCCTTTGTCCTTGATGCCACCCTAAACAAACATGAGCTGGACAAACTTACTGCCCGAGGGCATATATGAGTATGAAAGCCCCTACCTGCACGTGTGGGTGGACAGCAACCTGGGGCTGATGCACTATGAGTGGCTGGCTGCGCCCTCTGCCGGGCAGTTCCGCGCCGGTATCGACCTGTCCGTGGAGTGGGTCCACAGGATGGAGGTGGGCAGCTGGATTCAGGACTCGAGCGGGCTGGAGGGAGTCTCTGCAGGAGAGCAGCAGTGGGCACTGGGCTGCCTCGCCCATGCCGTGGCAAACTCAAGGCTCCGGCTGTTGGCGCTGGTCAACGCCACCGGCATGCTCAGCAAGGCCGCCTTTGAAGAGGAAATCAAAGGGAGAACCGGCAGGACAGTGGAGATAGGCGAGTTCAAGACCTACAAGGAGGCAGCCGACTGGATAGCAGATATCAGGTTCTAACCTACTGCCAGTGCACGCTCCACCTGCTTGCGCTAAGACGTCAACAACAACTAGAGGTTGTGATATAACTGTGGGGGAAAAACACAATGAAATGGATTGACCTGCAGACAGGTTACATGTTAGGTGCTTTTAGAGATATCGAAGAGATGGAAAGGGCAAAGCAGCAGATGGAGGCGGAGGGCAGGGAAGTGGTGTGTGCCTGCCACCGCTCCCTAGTGCAGGAGCAGGCCGCGCAGTGGTGGGTGCTCAGGTCTCTCGACAGCCCTGGCAGGTTCCTGGACCACACCTTCACCCCCCCAGGGCACTCATGCCTCACGGCTAGGGAATCGCTGAACAGTGCCATAGCATTGCTATATGGGCGACATCAGGCAAAGTACCAGTACTTAATTATAGTCAAGCTTTAGCGTCGATTGCAGAATAGATGCCACCTTCCTGGGATATATTCCGTAACTAAGGGAAAGCTTTTCTTATTGCACCGGAATTGGTTGGTTAGTTTGGTGTGATTTTAAGGTTAAAATGACAGAAGCCGAGGTGCAGTGGGTGCGCTCCTCGGCTTTTTGTTTATAAAAACATGCTTGCTGCTCAACCCTTTTGCCACGCCGCTCCCTGATAATCTCCTCTTACAGCTCATGCTCCCCTTAAGGCTTCAAACAAAGAGGCACCGCCTTTGAAAGACAGTGCCCCTGTAGTTTTTTTCATAGCTTCAGAGATTGTTGGGAAATTCATCTCTCTTTGCTTTTACAGGAAGAGCCTGCCAAGGTTGGTGCGATCCGTGAACCGCACATTCTACAGGCTCAACACCCCGAATCGCTAAGCCAATGGCTCCCGGAGTAAACTCATTTGCCGGCCCCGCTGTTAGGGAGAAGTAGACACATAAAGGAAAAGCAAAAGGGGCTGCCTCACAGGTTTAGCCCCTTTTGCTTTTCCGCAGCACAAGCACATCATGAAAAACAGACTCCCGAAGGAGCTGGTGACAATCTCCCTGACTGACATGGACTTTATCGCCCTAGAGCTCGACATAAACAACTGCAACGTAGAGGTAAAGTGGCTCCGGCAAACAAACAGCGACGAGTACCGGCGCGGGCTGAAGGTAGCCTTGAACATTGCCCTAGAGCTGAAGAAAGAGCTAAGGAAGACAAATGCTCTTGTAGAGGCGTACCAATAAAGGCTCTGGCTTGCTATTGCGCATCCACCCTAAGCAAGTCCTATATTTATCTTCAAAACAGCATGTTTTCTGGAAGAGTATTTCACCAAGGCAGTTTCAAACGGCATCCGTGCAGTTTGAAACTGCCACAAAAAGTGCACACCAGGTAGCTTTCAAGAGAGACATCCTTCTTAGATTCAACCTTACAGATACACCCCAAGAACAGCCCGTTTCCCGGTACATTTTCGCGATGGGCATACACAAGACCATCTTTTACCGCTACATCTAAGGCACCAGGCAAGGGAGCGAGTTCTGTATTGCTGCTTTACACGCTAAAAGGCGTTGAAAGTGCATACAAAATGCGGTTGAAGTAGCGGGAAAGCACCTGCTCCTGCTGAAAAACCTGCAGAAAACGCCTGTTTTTGCTCTACAAAGCCGCTTTACAGGTTATCAAAAGGGCTGAACTACGGGAAATCTTGCGCATCATAGGACCTTTATCACCATCCTAAAGTAGCTCCACCTTGGCTCCACCTTGTGTTGAGCTTGGCCTCACCTTGGCTGGAGCTTGGCTTCACCTTGGATGACCTTGGGTTCACCTTGGATGGCCTTGGCTTTAGCTTGGCTGAGCTTGAGTTCACCGTGGTTAGGGTACAGCTGAATCGAGAAACTTTATAGCATGTGGCAAAAAGTATAATCTACAGAGCCTTTAGATTTAACCACTGCCTTACATCCCAAGAACTCCACGTTTTCTGGGATTTACATTTGTCAATCTATATCAGGACAATACAATGTTCAATCCGTAGCTCTCTATGCCGGATTTAATTTAAATTGCAACACCGGAACCGAGCACACACCTTCATGCACAAAACAAGCAGTAATTCTCTGAATAGTGATTCATTAAGCACCTTCCAGGGTGGAGGACAAATGGGCGCGCTAATGAGGGCCTTTAATTGGGATAGCCACCCACTGGGGCCACCTGCACAATGGCCTGAGAGCCTGAAGACAAATGTCCGGCTGTTGCTCAATTCAAGCTTCCCCATGTTCATCTGGTGGTCTAGGGAACTCTACATGTTTCATAATGACGCCTACCTGCCTGCCTTAGGCAACAAGCACCCAGAGGCTTTAGGCGCACGGGCCCGTATAGTGTGGGCGGAGGTATGGGAGGAACTGGGGGTGGTGGTAAATGATATACTGAAGGGAGGAAGCCCTTTTTATGCCCAAGCCTTGCCGCTCACCCTGGAGCGGAAAGGCTTTCCGGAAGAAACCTATTGGACTTTCTCCTATAGTCCAGCCTTCAATGACAGTGGGCATGTTAACGGGATCTTCTGTGCCTGCAGCGAGGTGACCAGCACAGTGCTTGGCGAGCGGCGCCTGAAATCGCTGAAGGATATCTCTGAGAAGATAAACCAGGCTCAGACTCTAGAGCAGGCCGGGCAGCAAATCTGCGACATACTCCTCCAAAACAAAGAGGACGTCCCCTTCTGTTTGGTCTACCTGCTGAACGGCTCAGCTACAACGGCCACCCTCTTGGGCAAGGCAGGCGATACAGGTGACAGTGCTGTCCCGCCTTCAATTAAGCTGGCAAAACCCGGATCAGAGTGGGCGCTTGCTGACGTTTTGGCTTCTTGCCGGATGACTCTGCTGGACCGTCCTGGCGGGAGCACAGAAGCAGGTCAGGAGAAAGACACGTTACATGAGGTCAAGCAGGTTGCCGTGCTGCCTGTGATGCGGCCCGGACAGAACCAGGCACTATTGGGCTTCTTCATAGCGGGTATAAGCCCAAGGCTGGAGTATAACGCTGACTACGGGGGGTTCCACACTTTACTTGCAAGCCACATAGCCACATCCATCACGGGCGTGCAGGCACGGGAAGAGCTCGCCAAGCAGCAGGAGTACCTGAAAGAGGTTTTTCAGCAGGCGCCAGTGGGAATAGCTATTGTAAGGGGGCCTCATTATGTATTAGATTTGGCAAACCCAGAGGTATGCCAAATCTGGGGAAGAAGCCCTGAAGATGTTCTGGGTAAACCTGTTATAGAGGCGCTTCCCGAAATAGCAGACCAGGGGGTTATTCAGCTTCTTGATATTGTAGTCGATACCGGTGAGCCTTTTATCGCGAACGAACTGCCTTTGCTGCTGGAGCGCAATGGGAAACGGGAGAAAGTGTACCTGAACTTCATATACCATCCGTTGCGCAACTCGCAGGGAGTTATCAGCGGGGTGATTGCTGTGGCCATAGATGTTAGCCAGCAGGTGAGGTACAGGCAATCTGTAGAAGCACTGAACGAAGAACTGGTTGCCACCAATGCCGACTTGGACAACTTCGTATACGCAGCCTCCCATGACCTAAGGGCGCCCATCTCGAATATAGAGGGTTTGATGCTTGCATTGGTCGAGGACTTGCCGGTGGAAGTGCTGGAGTCTGAAGCGGTCAAGCGTGTGCTTGACCTGATCCAGGGCTCAGTTAACAGATTCAAAAAAACAGTCACAGATTTGTCAGATGTCGCTAAAATACAAAGGCAGGCGGAAAATGACGTGGGGAATGTTAACTTAGCTGGTATAGTGGCAGAAGTGCTGCTCGATTTTGAGCCTTTGATAATAGCAGCCGATGCACAGATCGAAACGGATCTGGCTCCGGATGCTATCTTCGTGCACTTCTCCGCCAAGAACATGAGGAGCATAGTTTATAACCTGCTGAGCAACGCACTCAAATACAGTTCGCCTGAGCGAAGGCCTCACATCAGAGTAACAGCCAAGAGCGCACCTGACCATGTGCTTCTTTCAGTAAAAGACAATGGCTTGGGCATGGACATGGCGGAAGAGTATAAAATATTCTCCATGTTCAAGCGCCTGCACGACCATGTGGAAGGCTCTGGCGTGGGCCTCTACATCGTAAAAAGGATTGTGGAGAATGCCGGAGGCTCCATAGGGGTTGAAAGTGAGGTAGGTGTTGGTTCTACCTTCAGTGTCAGTTTCAAGCGCTGAGGCATGGTTTTCTGAACTTTTGCATTCTGTTTGCTATGGGGTATCCCTTCAAAGCACCTACGTGGCTACTGCACAACTATGCTGTGAGCACACATTGTCAAATCTCAAAAGCCGCATTCCTGCTGAATATAACCTACGTTATAGAACAAGGAAGGCTCCTCGGGATGAGGAGCCTTCCTTGCTTTATACTACACAGAAGCTGCGCCGCTGTCGGCTATGGCATGCAGTAAAAAGAAAAGGGTAGCCACCGACTACCCTATCATCCTGATTACAAACCAAACATGAACTAATGACTTTGGTTAAAAGCCATTAGCCAGGCATAAAGGTACCAGTCCTGCTTTGTATTTAGCAAAATAATTCAACTATATTTTTAATAATGCTATCATTTACATAGTATAATACAATTCATCTTAATAGAATTAAAGCTTCGATTCCCGTTATTTGCAGAAGGTGTATGTTATACGCAACAGGCAGGAAAATGAGCTCAATGCATTCAGGGGGCACAGGGAGTATGAGGCTTGCAAGCTCAAGAAAAGTGTACAGAAGTGGTGCAGGTTACGGCATGTTATGTACGAGCCGCATGAGGCTTCCTGCTTGTGAACTAGTCTAATAAATTACTTTGGTTTTACCTGTATGTTTATATTATTGCATGTGATTTATGTACGAAACACCAGTTATGGGAATGATTTGTTATATTTTGTTTCAATTTGAAGAAGTAGGGGGAACTGCCCGTATATTCTTAAGACAGGGACTTATCTGATATGAGCGAGCTAACTGAATTTTCAGACAGGCTCAGGGACTGCGACCTCATCGTCCTGACCTCATTCTGTAAAGACCACACTTACTGCCGCTTCTTCCTCAATGGGCTGTACAAGGACAGCATGCACCTTTCCAACCCTGTTATTCTGGAGAGGCTTAAACAGCTGAGTGGAGCAGGTGACGAGATAACTGCCGGAGGGGTAGCCAAGTTGCTGAAAGTATTTGTAGGTGTTTAGGTATGGTACTGTACAGTGATTCGTTCTTTCACCTGAGCTACGCCACCGCACCGGACATGTTGTACGTGGCGCTACAAGACCAGAGAGAACTCCGTGTTTCGGAGGTTAAAAAGATCTTTGTTTCCATTGTGTCCTGCTCCAGGGAGCACAGGTTCAGAAGACTGCTGCTGGACTTTGGCGGCAACCATGTGGAGATGACGGAAAGGGAATACCGGGCTATGATGGCACAGCTGGCAGTAGGGCTGTTACCTGCTCCTGTAGAGAAAGCCGCGTTGGTAATGGCAACAGACACCGTTACAGAGGGTAAAGTAGAGGCCATATACAGGGAAATGCAGGCTGCTGTCCTATTGCCCCTAGAGCTTCGGGCCTTCCCCAGGAAGACACAGGCGCTGCGCTGGCTGATGGCATAAAGTGCTTTAACGCAAAGAGCGCGTTAAGGTGTGATGCTGCTCTATCTAATGCCACTTGCACTTGTGAATATAACTCTGAATTCTATATATTGCAAGAAGTTAATATGTTAAAGACATGAAGCCTCTGCGCCTGCTCCCCTCCCTGTTCTTCCTTGCCCTTTTTTCCTGCAAAGAAGTGGCGCCAGCTCCCGGTGTTAGTGACCAGCTGAAGGGTGCATGGCTGACTGTCAGCCAGAGCTACAGGTACTATGATGCCTCCGGCCAGCTGGTGCATGAGGAGGTGGACAGTAGTGGAACCCTATTTGACTTCGATGGCTACAGGGTAACCATAACCTATGGCACAGGCACCACTACGCAATGCCTTTACACGCTGCTGGAAAGCAACGGCAGGAACTACATCGAGCTTACCAGGAACGGCCTTCTGCAGACCTATGAGATTACGTCCATCGGTGACTCGGTGATGTCATGGGGTACGGAGATAGAAGAGGCAGAGTGCCCTGACAACGGTTCGAAAACAGCGGGGCACGCTACTACCACGACACGCTTTTCAGGGCAGTAGAGTGATGGCATGAGAGAGGGAATTTATTTTACTCGCTTAAGCACAGCATCATCGGCTCAAAGTATTAAAGTAGTGCTGAAGAGGTAAAAACTTAATGGTTAATTCTAGAGAAGCCAGGCTGCTACTTTAAGAGCAGTTTGGCTTTTAGCTTTTTCATAATTATATGAACAGACTACTATCATTTTGTTGTGTGACAAACAGCCGCTGATGTAAAATATGTCTATCCTGTAGCCGATTTACCGTGTGAGAAACCAATTCTAATTGACACAGCTTTACCACATAGTACGAGACAAAGCAGCAAATTTTGGAATACCAGAAAAGCCTTTCTACATACGGCTCCCATTGAACATAACGCTCGTTATGGGCTCATGCTCACAACTTGTCCTAAGCAACTACTGCCACACTTATCTCTCATATTTCCACGTTTTCCGGGACTGCATTTCAACCAGAGCACTTTCAAACTGCTTCCGGGCAGTTTGAAAGTGCCACAAAAAGTGCCACAAAAAGTGCCACAAAAAGTGCCCAGCAGGTATCATCCCCAAGAGACAATGCTGTTTTGATTCTCCCTTACAAATACATCCCAAGAATCCCCATTTTCTGGGATACAGCATCTTAACTAAATTCAACTGTTTTCAACTTTGGGATCGGAGAGTGATCCTTCAAGCTGCTCCGGCGAATTTCAACAGACGTGTTGGCATTAGTGAAGAGATGGCCTGAAAGCTTTCCACACTCCTTCGCAGCTCTAAATTAACTTTCAGAAGGATCATCGCCTATGGCAGACTAAGCAGAAAGGAGATATTTCAAAACAGGGCACTTTTTAGGACCTGCTGCGTATATGATTACTGCAAAAACTAGTTAGTGGAGCACAGGCTGCCTATCTTAGGCAGCCTGTGCTTTTTATAGTATGTTACTCCTTTTCATAAAGGAGGTTAACTGTTCGCATATCAAATAAGCTTTGCGGTATAACAACAGATGAAACAAATAATCGTAAAGCAAGAGACTTTGAAAAATAAAACTTTAACAGCTATGAAAAAGAACTTCACTCCTATACTGGCGGCAACTTTCCTTTCTGCGTCTCTTCTCATGACCTCGTGCGGAAACAACACAGAGAACAATACTGAAGGAATGGATGAAAACGGCACAACAACAGGTGGGGCTACAACAGGAATGGGTACCGAAGAGGCAACTACCGGAGGAACTACAACAGGAATGGATATGGACACCGCAGGTACTACCACTGGAGGTACCACTGCTGGAACTACCACTGCTGGAACTACCACTGGAGGTACCACTACAGGAACAACCACAGGTGGTACTACTGGAGGAACTACTACTGGAGGTTAGATACTTCTTAATAGTAATCGGAAACTGAGTTAGTGTTTTCTCATTTATCAACATTAAAGCAATGAAAAAGACTTTTGTAAATTTATATGCCGCTGCCTTTGTAGCAGCTACTGTTTTAGCATCATGCACAGATACACCGTCTAACACGGGCACTGGTACAGATACGGATTACGGCACGACCACCACAGGTACTACGGCCGGTACGACTACTTATGGTACTACCGCTGGAGGTACAACCGGAACCACAACTGGCACTACTACAGGAACCACAACTGGTACTACTACAGGAACTACTACTGGTGGTACAACTACAGGAACTACTACTGGTGGTACAACTACAGGAACTACTACTGGTGGTACAACTACAGGAACTACTACTGGTGGTACAACTACAGGAACTACTACTGGAGGTACCACAACTGGTACAACCACTGGAGGTACAACTGGCACTACTACAACTGGTACAACCACTGGAGGTACAACTGGCACTACTACAGGTGGTACTACAGGAACTACTACTATGTAATCGGCCTCCTTGCTGTTTAACTGAAATAGAAAGAAGAAAGGCAAGTACTGAAAGGTTTTGCCTTTCTTCTTTTTAGGCATTAGGCATGGGCTATCGGCAGAAGGTAAAGAGGAACAGCGGTGGTGTTTTCCTTGAAGACGGAAATGGTATAGCCAAAGCCATGATTTGCGTTGGCAGGTAGTGAAGTATAGCTTATATCAGAGCCTGGCATTTTAGAATTGATACTTGCCGGTTTTCGCCTCTCACACCTGTGTCTTTGCGAACACCCGGTTAAGGGTGAGCAGGTACATTCCGGAGAACTTCTCGTAGCACCACTGCTTCAGCTGCCGCAGCTCCTCTTTCCCAAGGAACCGGAAGGCCTTCCTTAACTCCTTCTCAAACAGTGTCTTGTCGAAGCTCACCTTCAGCAGAATGGTTTTTTCGTACTCTAGCATGGTCTAATGTAAAGTGTAACTGTTGTTATGTACGGGTTAAACCTGAAAAGGTGGCGCAACATTGAAATGTGAGGGCACTTACCCGTAAAGGCTTTTGCTTTTATTGCACCTCCTAGCTTATCCATCTTATACTAGAAGATGAACCGGTATAAATATAAGCCAAAGCAATACCTGTCTGTGAATCTTCGGCCCGGGAACAGTGTTCTACTGACACGCCCGGACATTACCCGGCACAGTAACAAGGCAAACAAATTGACAGCTAAACTAAAGAAAACGCTTCAGCAGCACGAGGCCCTCGTGGAGAGCGGCAAGATAAGTACCTTCACAGCCTTTATTCAGCAGGAGGGCATCCTGATAAAGCCTGCCGGCTCTGAGACGGGGCTGGAGGTGCCTCTGATACAGGAGATGCTCGTTTCCCTACACGCCTTCTTCTACGGGGTGGAGTCCATTGAGTACGGCTCCTTTGACTACGCTACGCTAAAGGGCTTCATTAATGCCAGCACGAGCTTAGGCAGAAAGCCTGAATAAGGGCAGCATAGAAGGAAGAGTGTCTTGGCCTACTTAACGGGTATGTCTGTCTGAATGCATATTCGGGAACAGGCTGCTCGATGGCCTGTGGCGTGTCTGCATTTCTGGAAGTTGTCTCCTGCCTTTCTAAGTTTTGCCTTTACAGCTCTGTTAATTGCGCTCGAGTATCTGGTACTTCAGGTAGTACAGCTCATTCTTGACGTTAGAGAGAGTAGAAGTCTGTTTGCCTTGCATTTGGTTTTCTTTGATAAGCTTGTCAACTTCAGCTATCGCCTCTTCAACCTCCTCCATGTTCTTTTCCAGGTTCTCGTTATTCAGCGTTTCCAGGAGAATCCGTTTGTAATGCTCGTTTGCTGATGCTGGGTTTCCCATGAGTAAGGCTGATAGTTTAGTGGTGTGTTATAGTCTGCTTCATTACCTGCGCCTTTGCTGCCTCCCTCTGCTGCTGTATCTCAATGAGCTCATTAGCAATCCAGTAGAAAACAAGGGCAAACCCTCCGTAGATGATTACCCTCGTAACATGCTGTCTTATAAACTTCTGCAGGGGTGTTTGCTCGCTGTATAACTTCATGTTGTGCATAGGATAGAAGTACAGTTATACGAGCAATATAGCAAAAGGTGGATATATTGTTAAGCCCTCTTTTTATTCAATGATACTTGCCAGCTAACAACAGACCTTATCATAAAGAAGGGTTTACATACCAAAAGCATCCAAATGTTAGTAGTGAAGTCTTTCATTACACCTATTTATGAGCCGCCAAGGCTCAGACTCACGACCGGTACCCGGAGGCGTAACCCATCACCAAAACATTCGTATATCGTTATATATTAATTAATGTCTAACAATCCTCCCCTGAAATATGGCGACAGCTCTTACCTTAACCGGCATTATACTGTTGGTGTGCACCCTGTGCAGCGCCTTTGTTCTGCTTCTGAGTAATAAAGAAGAGCCGGACAGAGGGTACGGCTGGGTGCGAAAACCCGACGCTGCTTCCTGCCCTGCCCCTATCCTGCGCCTGGTGCCGGGGGGCAATGCGGAGAGTGCCCCCCGGCACCAGCACATTGCCATGGAGACGGCTGCAGAGGGCTCCAGGGTTGAACTGATTGCATAGGCTGGCTTTGGTTGTGCTGTCTGTTACTCAGAAGGTGCAAGCATAGTACCATGGTGAAATCAGGGACGCGGAAGCACAGAAGGTGGCGTTCCTGGACCAGGCCACCGAGAACCCCGAGTTCTACAGGTTCCTCATCGGCCAAATCAACCGCTACATCCGTCACTTGGGGGTGCTGCACAGCAGGATTGCCCCACACGAAAAGAGAGTGCCCGACGAGCGGGAACGCGAAGCCGGTGAAGCCGGGGCCTGCCACGATATGAAGCTGCTCATGCAACTCGAGCAGCTTGAAAAAGGCAGGGTGCGCTAAAATCACTACACTATCCTTCATAAAATAGGAAAGGCTCCTCTTGTTGAGGAGCCTTTCCTATAAACCTGTTCGTCTGGTTATGGCTTACTGTACGGAAACGGTAACCGCCTGCGAGGCTTCGTTTTCCTGCTCGTCTATGGCCGTCACCCGGATGATGTAAGCACCGGCGGACGCATTAGCATCCAGCGTGATGTCCACATCCAGGTCCTTCTCCCTGTTGTCGTTGAGGAAGTCATTAATGCTCTGGTCATTCACTTGTCGCTCAACCCCACCCGGGTCCGTCACGCTTACCCTTACCTCCTCAAGGCCCATGTTGTCCCTGATCTCCGCTCTCAGCTCGACCACGTCGCCTGCTGCAAAAGTGGCACCGGCAGCTGGGGAGGTGATGGTGATGGTCGGGTCAACAGTGTCGAGCGCTACTTCATCATCGTCATCACAGGCAAGGAATGAAAAGGAAAGCACCATTAAAAAGAGCCAATTGATTTTTCTCATCTCTGTAAAAGTTAAAAGTAATAGAAAATTAAAATATAAAATTATTTAGCAGCAGCCTCTGTTTTGGAGTATGCTGACAAGAACAGTATAGCGAAACCCAGAGAGTAAGGTTGCCGAAACCTGCGTGAGGTCTCATTTACCTCTCCGGCTATACATGGCAATGCACCTTGCCTTCCCTTTGTTTCATGATGTGGGAAGGCAAGAAAAAAGCCCCCGCAAAGCGAAGGCTTTTTAATAACAGTTTTACCTATTCGTTCACTACTTTTTAGAGGCGTCGCCGCCTTTCTCGTCCATTCTGACAGTACCTGTCTGGCCCTGCGCGTTGGTCATCATTACCTCGTAAACCACGGCGCCTTCAGTGGCCCCTGCGGCAGGCTTAATGACATAGATGTCCCCCACGGTCCAGTCCTTGTAGGTGTCGCTCTTCAGGGCCGCCTTTACCGGCTCCGGGAGCTGGTCCTGCGTCACTTTCTCTCTATTCTCTTCCTGTCCCTGCTGCGCAGCCGGAGTCTGCTCCTGCGGGGTTGTGGTTTGCGCGTTTGCCTCAAGGGAAGACATTCCTACTAATGCGATGGCTGCTGCCAGAAAAGTTACTTTTTTCATAGTCTTATTTGTTATGTTCTGCCTCATGCAATAGCAGAACCGTGCCAAAGCAGCTAAAACGCCCTTAATGCAAGGTCCTCAAGGCTTTACAGGGAAACAGCAAAAAGACGGGAAGTGTGGAAGCAATGGGTGAACTGTGGGTCTGTCTCCACACTCTGTGGAAAATTGCCTCAGGTGCGTGCACCGGTGGGGGAACTGTTCATCTTTCCCGCCGGGGCGGCTTGTAACCCTAAGGCTGTTTATCTTGTATTAGGATGTCTTTGACACGGGCTGGACCTGCGGCACACGCCAATCTGGCCTCGCCATAGTTAATAGATTCTAGCATATGGAGAAGTTCAATGAGCACGTGCTGCCTTTCCTGGAGGGGGGCTACATCAGGTACCAGCACAATGGGGAAGCCAAGGCCATGTCGGCAGACTACTTCAGGCGCAACTTCCGGAAAGTGGCCGCCACGGAGCTGCCCCACATCGGGCAGCGCTCTTTTTATTACCAGAGCATGCAGGACCCGGACCTGGTCATGCGTTTCAGGCTCTCCCGAACAGCCGGCCTGTCCGCCGTGCTGATGCTGCACAGCGACTTTGAGAAACAGCTGAGGGCCCTGGGCAGTCTTTAGTCTTTTATTGTGACTAGGGGATTGCCTGCTTGCAATGCAGCACCTTTCCTGTTACGCCAAAGCACAGGCCTCTCATCCTGCAGTACTGTTCCCGGGTGGCACGGGGTTTAAACCAGCTGGAGCACTGGCTGTGCCTTCAGCCGGCGCAGGGGTTCTTCCGCTGCATTGCTGCGTATGACAGCTACCCTCATCTCGTACTCTTCTTGCAGCTCTGTCAGTCTCCTAAGTTCCTCTGCATCCTGCGTGTCAGGTGCAGCATCCTGAAGCTGCTGTATTCGTGCGACCACATAATTGTAGTACCACTGGCTGGTGATAGACTCCGGTCTCATCTGTGTATTCAAACGTTGGTGACCTGCGCTTGTACGGATTTGCCTCAGTTTGTTTACATATAAAAGTGCTTTAAACTTACCCGCCCCGAAAGCACCACCCCCTCTCAGCCTTAAGAGGGATAGCATAACACATGTTATGTTCAATTAAGCAAGTATGATTGGCTTCATACCGTGATTTTATTGAAGCTAACTCCTCTTGCTTCAGAAATATAGGGTGGCAAAAAAGGTGGCAAAATTTAGGCTAAAATTTGTTAACACACATTATAATTTGTAAGCACATTGCTATAGATGCAGTTAAAGCACATTATCAGACTCATAAAATCGTTGAAAACCTTAAGAAGTTCGGCTCTGGGTACATCAACAACATATAAAGCCTTGTAAGCTAATAGCTTACAAGGCTTTTTTGATTTCGGGGGACGGTATAGGGGACGGAATAATAATATGAATTGCTTTAATCTCTCATCTTATTCCGCAGAATAGAGAGTGTAGTCTAAACTGTGTGCCTGTTGCACAACCCACTGAATGTAACCGTAAAACAGGATAGTACCAAATTGATGGCAGGATGCAGGGCAGGAAAACTTTCGAGGACGAGCGGCAACTGTGCTTCTCGCTCTCGGCGCACGTGCCGGCTCACAACTTTTACCGGCGACTCAAGGACAGGCTGGATCTTTCGTTTCTCTACGAACTGACAGCCCCTTATTACGGCCGCTGCGGCCAGCAGTCCATCGACCCGGTGGTGTTTTTCAAGCTCTGCCTGGTGAGTTACCCGGAGAATATCGCCAGTGACCGAAAGCTCATCGAGCACTGTAACCTCCGGCTGGACCTGTTGTACTTCCTCGATTACCAGTTAGACGAGCCCCTGCCCTGGCACTCGACCCTGTCTCGCACCCGACAGCTGCTGCCAACAGCGCTCTTCGAGGAGGTCTTCACGCGCGTGCTCTCCATGTGCGCAGACGCCGGTATGGTGTCAGGCCACACCCAGGCGATCGATTCAGCTTTGATCAAAGCCAACGCCTCGATGGGGTCGCTGGAGCTGAAGGTTCCCCAAGAGCAGCTCGAGGCCCGCCTCCAGCAGGTGAGAACCTTCAGCAGCGCCGACCGCCGGGCCCGGCAGGACAAGGCCCCGCTGGAGCAGCGCACCCTCACGGTCAGCCAGCAGCAACTGCACGTGCTCGGTTACCTGCACCGTAAGTGGCGCGTGGAGCAAAACCTGCGTCCGGGCGGCTTCAACAAGGGGGCCAAGTACACCTCCAACAAGACCCACTACTCGCCCGTGAACCCCGAAGCCCGCATCGCCGTCAAACCGGGCAAGGCCCGTAGGCTCTGCTATCACCTGCAGCTTTCAGTCGATGCTTCCCGCCATGTGATCACGCACGTGCTGGCCGACCACGCCGACCGCAAGGACAGCCGCTGTCTGCCGCAGCTGCTCGGTGGGCTCACCCAGCGGCTCGGCCAACTCGGCTTGAGGTGCACTTCGCTGCTGGCCGACACGGGCTACTCCTCAGGAGAGAACTACGCCCTGCTGGAGCGAGAGGGCATCGCAGCCTTTATCCCGCCCCACGGCAAGTACAGGAACGGCCCCGAAGGCTTTACCTACCACCGGGAAGGGGACTTCTTCCTGTGCCCTGAGGGCAAGATAGCCGCCTTCCGCCAGGAGATCTTCAAAGACAACAAGGTCCACTCCAGGCTATACCGAACCACCCGCCAGGACTGCAGGGACTGCCCCTTAAAAGCGGGCTGCTGCGGCAAGCTACCCGAAAAGAGAATTGCCATCACCTCCTACCGCGACGAGTACGAACGCACGATCACCCGCACACGCAGCCGCTGGGGCCGGCGCATGAAACGCCTGCGGTGCTGGGCACATTATTAAACCACATGGGCATGCGCAAAATCAACACCCGGGGGCTAGAACTGGCCCACAAAGGAATGCTGGTTGCCGCCGCGGCATATAACCTGCAGAAATTGCTGCACTTTACCCCCAGAAGGAGCCAGACAGCCGTCATGGTGCTGCCCAGACCAGAGCAGGCGGTCTTTTTTTGCTTCAATTTTTGGCCAGACCAGGAGCTAGCCGTGGAAAAAGGAATAGAAATCAGAAGGTACACGAGGGTTGTGCAACAGGCAAACAGTTTGTTTTACAGCCTCGACACCGATAGTGTCCTTTTCCTTAAAGTTATTCCAAATAACTCTGGAGCTAACTTCTATGTGTTTTTACGTTATTCCCACAGCAAATTTGCCGTTCAACTACGGCTTTCCAATGCACTATAACGGCTTTTATGTCCAACAGGATCCGTCCGCAGCTCCTTGCTTCTTTTTGCCCGGCCGTTGCGAATCGTTACTCTGGCATCGTTGACGCTCGTTGTCAGGTAATAGAGGTGCGGTTGATGGACTTGTCACTGCATTTTCCCTTCCCAGAGTTGATAAAGTAACTCGTTCCTGCATCCTACAGCTTTACCTTGATTTCTTTACCGGGTTTCCTGCCTCCAACAGGGTCAGTTTTAGGGGCCTCTTCGCTTATCAGGAGGGGGAAGGAAACCTTTACTTTTCCTTAACGGGAATCTCACAAAGGGCGACATTATGCAGCCGGATTTCAAACCTTGTTCCCTCCTCTACCTTGCTTTCAACCGTAATTTCTCCGCCCGCATTCTCTACAATGCGCTTTACAATGTATAAGCCCACCCCAGATCCCTCCACATGCTGATGCATCCGTTTAAACATGCCAAAAACCTGGCTTAAGTGCTGTTCTTCTATTCCCAAACCGTTGTCTTCAATGGTAATCACAATACCGTTATTCCCGAAGGTGTCAGTAGAGACATTTATTACTGGTTCACGGTTTGGATGGCGGTATTTAATGCTGTTGCTTAGAAGGTTATACAATACGCTGCGGAGGTTCTTTTTGGAGAAACAAATGGATGGGGCCGCAGCCACCTGAGTGGTAATGGTGGCTTTGCTGGAACAGATCAGTTCGGCATTCACCACTCTAAACTCCTCAATCAATTCCTCCAGGTTTACCATTTCCTGGCCTATTTCCACCTGCTTTTGAATCTTGGAAATCTCCGTTAACTCATCAATAGTGTTCTTAAACCGCACAATTGCTTTCTCAATCATGAGCAGCAAAGGTTCTACCGGTTCGGTTTGGGTGCCCAAATCATGCAACTCCTCCTGAAGGGCTTTTACCAGACCCTGCAAATTGGCAATTGGGGATTTCAAGTCATGTGAGGCCGTATAGACAAAGTTGTCTAGATCAGCGTTGGTGCGCTCCAGGTCTTTGTTTTTCTGGGTAAGTTCATCATTCATGCTTTGCAACTCCTGCTGGGTTGCGGCTAAGCGGTCAATCAGCAGCTTTTGCTCATGGATATCGGTAGCGGTCCCGAACCACTTGAGGATTTCGCCATTCTCATTGCGCAATGGAATAGCTCTGGTCAGATACCACCGGTACTCGCCCGTCCATTGTCTTACCCTAATCTCAATTTCGTAATCCTGCCCTGTGTGGATAGAATTCGCCCAGGTTGCGGCAGAACGGTTTTTATCCTCAGGGTGCAAGGCTCCTATCCATTGTTCCCCCAAGACAGCTGCTTTAGGCTGTCCGGTATATTCCCGCCAATGTCCGTTCACATAGTCCAGTTCACCCTCTACGGTGGCGGTAAAGGCTATCTGGGGCATTGCCGCCAGTAGGGTTTGCATTTGCGCTACCGTTTCCACTAGTTCCTGGCGGTTCTTTTTCTCTTCTGTAATATCGCGTACCTCAATCACGGTAGAAATAGGCACTCCGTTCTCATCAAAAATAGGGCTGGCCGCACAAGAAACCGGGAAAGAAGTACCGTCTTTCCGGAAAAACAAATCTTCATGGGCCCGTACTTCAAAATTCTGGGGCAGCGCCCTGTCTAACGGACATTCTTCCAGTGGGTAGTGGGAGCCATCTGGCCGATGGTGGTGAATCAAGTAATGCAGCTGCTTTGTCCGTATTTCTTCAAACGTGTAGCCCACCATCTCCACCGCCGCAGGGTTCATGAACGTACAATAGCCGGTGGCATCCATCATAAAGAGCGCACCCGTGGCATTGTCGGTGATAGTTTTGGTAAGGTAATTCTGATCTTCCAGTTCCTGGGTGCGGGCCTGAATTCTATTTTCCAGATCACTATTCAGGGCCTGGAGGGCTGCGTTTGATTCTTTTAGCTCTTCTTCCAGATCGTGGCGATCTTTCAGAACCATGCCCCATTCAATGGCTGTGCCTGCCAAATTAGCAGCCAGTTCCAGTAAAAGAATTTCTTCCTCTGAGGGAGCTTTTTCGGTTTTATAATAAATAGCAAAAGTCCCCAACACCCCTTCATCTGTTGAAGAAAGAATAGGTTGCGACCAACAAGCCATTAAGCCGTGCTTCAGGGCTACCTGAAAATTTGCCCACTTAGGATCCGTGGCGATGCTCTTTACTATTACCCGCTCTCCGGTAAACGCTGCAGTACCACAAGAGCCAGCGGAAGGCCCAATTCGGGTTCCGTCTATTGCTTTAGAATACGCTTCTGGTAAACTTGGGGCGCTTAGATGATATAGCGTATCCTTGTTCAAGAGCAACACCGATGAAAAAATAGATGGATAGGCTTTCTCCAGGGAAAGAACAAGCGTGTCCATTACCTCTTCCAGAGAGGTCCCGCTCATTAATTTTTTTCGTGCTTGTTGTTGAGCAGTGTTAAAGATGGCTGCAACACTAGGTTTGCACAAGAATTCTGGCGATGGGTCTGTACTTGACATGGAGTGCGGGTTTCTGCAATGGGAAACCACCAAATTTAAGTAAACGGAAGAAAAGTTTTCCTATAACTGTTTCGGTCGATAAAAGTTTCACCGCTTCACAGGGTAAAAGTACTTGCAATGATTAATTTTTTCAGGGAAGGGAGCTTGCCTATACGCTATTCTTACCGCCGGGTAAGGAGGTGGCTGGAGAAAAATTAAGCCTGCCTGGCCCGACAAAAGAGGTGGAGCTTAATTTTTCTCGCCAAATGCGCTCCAGTGGGTTGTACTACTTATGCCTGGAGGGGCAGGGTCTGCAGGCGGTGCTCAAGGTAGTGCAGCAATAAGATACTTCATGATCCCTCCGTGCCTGTTATGGGTAGTACCCGTCCAAAGCAGGCTTATATGCATGGCAGGCACGGCGAATGCCCCTTACAGGCTTGTCCCGCGAAACCCCGGATCAATGAGATAAGTAAGGAGGTATGATCAAGCGTACATAGAGCGGGTGTCTTGTCCTGAGGTAGCATGTCCCGCAAAACGTGGAATTTTGAGATTTAAAAAGAAGCCCTTGCTGTATGTACTCTCGCTGTATAGCAGGTAAGCGCTGACGTGAGGTAGGAGCGCTGATGACTCACACTGGTTCAACACTTTTTCTGCACTAACAGGACAGAAACAGCTGCTTATTTGCGGTTTAACAGTTTTGCTGTGATTATGGCCAAGTAAGGCAGCTACTTTGAGGAAAGCCAGTCAAGAGCTTACTCTACACTGTAAAAGTCCTCTATAGTTACTTCAAGCTGTGCTTCCTGCTTGACTTCCCTGATGGGCTTCAACCTGCGGGTGCTCTCTGTCACGACCCGTGCAAGCTTGCGGAGGCGGGTTGTGGTCAGGTCCCTAGCGAACTTTGGTATTATCTCCTTGCCTCGTCCTGAAAAAAGTTGACAGTTTTCTATATCAATCCTTCAGCATCCAGCTATAGAAGGCATGCTTTCAGCAGCAAAAGCTTGCCTTCAGTCCTAAAAACGATGTTCTGCCATCACTTAACGCCTCTACTGTGCCCGTTTCAGGAACAAGCCACTGATTAATAACAAATTAGCAACAAAAAGCAACGTGGGACGGGGTGGCCACCGGGATAAGCTGTCTCACGATACCGCCGTTTTCCCGCTACAGGTTTTGAAGATCAACCTCGGTATTGCTTCCGCTTGCTCTTCACTACCCAACATTGCTCCTGCTTGCCCATGCTTGTTCTTGCTTGCCCATGCTTGCTTTTGTCCCGGAAAAAGAAGGACTTCATGAGATGAATAACAGAACAAGAGAATACATCCAGTGAAATAGGTGAAGCGTTCAGGCCGAGGCACTCAAGCATAAGCAAGATTTAGGTGAGCTTAATGTCCCCAACACTGGTTTTTCATGTAAACCTGGAAAGCCGTGCCTTCTCCAGGCGTGCTTTGCACCTCTATCCTTCCCCCGGCGTTGTCCACCATCCTTTTCACCATGTAGAGCCCAACGCCGGACCCTTCCACATGGTCATGGAAACGCCTGAACATCGTGAAAAGCTTGCTTTGCTGCTCCCCGTTAAGCCCAAGCCCGTTGTCGCTCACCTGTAGCACAGTGAAATCCGCTTCTTCGCGGCAGCTGATCTTCACAACCAGATCTCTTTCCGGATCCCGGTACTTGATGGCGTTCGAGAGCAGGTTGTAGACGATGCTGCGAAGATTTTTCTTAGAGAAAATGATTTTGTCACAACCGGCGATGGCCATCTCTAGCTGCGCCCCGGACTTGGATATGATTTGCCCCATGTCCAGGCGGACCTCCTCTATTACCTCCTCTAGGCTTACCGCTTCCGCCAAGCTGGGCTCGTCCTTCTGAAGCTTTGAGACGTGCGTCAGGCTTTCGATGGTCTTCTTAAAGCGGGAAATCGATCCCTCCATCATGCCCAGGATCTTTTTCAGCTCCCCTTGCTCCTGGCTCTGCTTGGGGAGCTCGAGGAGCAGCTCCTGCATCAGCATCTCAATGTTGGAGATGGGGGCTTTCAGGTCATGGGATGCGGTGTAGATGAAGTTGTCCAGGTCCGCGTTAATATGCGTCAGCTGCTTGTTTGCCGCCGCCAGCTCCCTTGCGGTGCCCTTGGCTTCCCGCTCGCTCTCCTCCAGCGCTTTGCGGGACGCGACCTGGTCGGACACATCCATCACCAGGGAGTAAAACCCGATTACCTCACCGTTGAGGAAATCCGGAACAAAGCTGATTCGAACATGCCTTAGCCCCTCCCTATAGGGCATGGCTGCCTCATAATTCACTTTTTCTCCAACTAACGCCCGCTTGATATGTGCCTTAACCTTTTCGTAAGCTTGATCTCCTATCACATCGACAATAGGCATATCAAGTATGCTTTTCTCCTTCAGATCGAACCAGGAGTTATAGACGTTGTTTGCAAACCGGTATTTCTCGTCCCTGTCCAGGTAACTGATCAGGACAGGCAGCGAGTCTGTGATCAACTGCAGCTGCTGCGCAGTTGCCTCAATGGATTTTCGCGCGGCCACCTGGCCGGTCACCTCGTGCGCGTAGACCAGTACCCCGTCAATTGCACCCTCCCCATTGCGCCTGGCCAGGTAGGTGAAGGACCAGAAGATCTCCTCCAGCGGGCCTCCCTCATGGCGGGCCAGCATCAGGGGGAGCTCATTGGCAACATAGGTTTCGCCTGTTCGGTACACGTTGCCCAGAACAGCGGGAATGGGGGTGCCTTCTACCTCGGGAAGGGCCTGCAGTAAGGGTTTTCCCTGGATGTCCCTTCCAGGGAATATCTGCCGGTATACCGGATTCACCAGCTGGAAGACCAGATCAGGGCCGTCCAGGATCGTGATAGCCGCCGGCGCCTGCATGAACAGCTCCTCGAGCTGCTGCTTTTGTTGCAGTGTCTCCGCCTGCGCCACTTGCAGGGCCTGGGTCCTGCTCCTCACCCGCTCCTCCAGCTCTGCGTTCAGGGCCTGCAGGGACTCGGCGCTTTTCTCAACCTGTCGGCGGGCCTCCACAAAATCGGTAACATCCAGCGCGAAGATGAGCATGCCGCTGATTTGCCCCTCGGCGTCATAGAGCGCCTGGTAAATGAAGTTCCAGTAGATGTCCTCTAAGGGTTGTCCCTCGTACCTGGCCAGTGGAACCAGCACCTCTTTCCCTTCGAAGGTCTCACCTGTGGTGATGACGTGCTGCACGATTTCGTAGATGGGCTGATCCCTTAGCTCCGGCAGCGCCTCGAAAAGCGGCAGGTGCAGCATCTGGCGTCCTGGAAAGAGCTGCTGGTACGCGTTGTTGAGCACTTTGTAAACCAGCTCCGGGCCTTCCAGCATGGCGAAAGCAGCAGGCGCCTGCTCAAACAGGCGCTCCAGGCGCAGCCGTTGCTGCTCGGCCTGTGCCAGCGCTTCCTGCTCCCTTTTCCGGCTTTGTTCCAGAAGGATTTTCGCCCTCCCTTCATCCGAAACGTTCGTCGTCTCGTGTATGATGTAGAGCACCTCACCCTGCTCGCCCAGCACGGGCGTGTTGGTGGTGCTCCAGTAGCGCTCGATGAATCCGCCAGGCCTGTCGGGGTCGGGTATGTCATACTGAAGGATACCCATCTTGTGCGGCTTTCCAGAGGAGATAACCTGCTGGAAGGACGCGCCCACGTGGCTGGCTGAGGAAGCCGCTTGCCCGTCCGGGTTATCCGGGAAGGCTTCAAAGACATACTTACCGACAATTCCCTCTCTCGTCGTCAACGTTTCTTGTAGGTAGGCATCGGTGACTGCTTCGATGACAAGGGCTGGTGATAGAAGAAGTATCAGCCCAGGCAGCGTTTCGAAAACCTTGCGAAATGGCAAAGCCGGATCATCATTCCCCTCCTGCCGGGCGGAATTTAGGCTATTCAACATTAGTATTCATCTTTAGGTAGACTGTATGAGAGGCTGTTTTGATTTTATTTAGATAATTTCTTAAGCATGATGTGTATCATGGTAATCTGTATCATGGTCTCGGCTGACTTGGTGCTGCGTTCATAATCCTTGG
>NZ_BAAGXV010000072.1:0-33355 GCF_054779655.1 Pontibacter brevis | reverse complement strand
GGCCTCATCAGGCCCTCAACTTCAGAGCTCCGGTTGATTTATTGGAAGAAATTGTAAATTGAAAAGTCAACTTTCAAATGGCTCAAAATACGGGGGAGCTTACACCGGTTCCGGGTTTATGCTGGCTCTATAAAGCCAGCGGCCCCTCTTGTAAACAAGAGGGGCCGCTGGTGGAGTGAACATCGCTCCCTATATGATGTGTGAACCATTACTGTAACACCCGGCTCTGTTGCTCGGCCATTACGTACTCCAGTTCTAAAGTGGTAAAAGGCTTTTCAATGTATCCGCTTACCTCTGCATGCAGCGCAGCGGCTTCCCTGTCTGATGCTTGTATACTTGAAGTGAGAATATAAACACTTGCCTTCTGCTTGTAGCGGAGCGAAAACGCACTGAACTTTTCTAAAAAGCCCCACCCACTCATAAACGTCATATTCAGGTCGAGCAGGATAACATCGGGGAAGTCATCATACTTTTCCTCCTTTATCAAACCTTCCAGGTATTGCAGGGCATCCATGGCAGCCTCGAAGGTAATAATTGACTTTGCAGCATTAATTTGTTCAATGACAAAAGTATTCATCCTGTTGCAGAAACAGTCATCGTCCAGCAACATCACATTTCCCAGCGTGTTCATATTCATATTCCGGTCGGTAAGAAAATTTTAAATTCAGAGCCTACACCGGGCGCACTAGTCACTGAAATGGTGCCCCCCAAGAGCTTTACCTGCTCATTCACGATGTACAGCCCAAGGCCATTGCCTTCGGCAAGCGAAGGAGCAAAACGCTTGTGCATTTTAAAAAGGTCTTCAGACATGCTGGCCATGTCCATTCCTACTCCGTTATCCTGCACACCTATTTCAATCCCATTTTCAGCGCCTACTGCTGTAACCAGCACAGATGGTTTGCTATGCGGGGTGTGGTATTTCAAAGCATTAGACAAAAGGTTCCGCATGATACTGTTGAAGTACCCCTTCACAGTATTCAGATAAAGGCCTGGTTCTACACGCAGTGTTACAGAAGCGTGTATGTCCATTATTTCATTGGCAAAAAGAGACAGTATATTTTCCAGTGATGCATGCACCAGAATCTGCTCTTTGGACTCCCTTCCAACTGATTTTAATGCTACTATCTCATTCAGGTCCCGCACCATGGCATCAACAGACTCCACCGTCTTTAGCAACAGGTTTTTTACCTCCCGCTCTTTTTCCGGCGGTAGCAAGGCTGCCTCTAACAGTTTGGAGAAACCAATTGCGTTTGCCACCGGCTTCCGCAAATCATGAGCAAGGATGTTACGAAGCACTTCCAGTTCCTCATTGCGCGCCTTCAGCAAGGCAGCATACTCCTGGAGTTCATGCTCCTTCTTTCTCTTCAGGGTAACGTCTTTGGCTATTCCGAATGTACCTAGCACCTTCCCCTCTACTTTCAGCGGAAAGTTTGTTATATCCAGGTATATGACCCCTTCAGACGTAACAATAGCTGTTTCATATCGCTGCGGTTTCTCCTGTATTGCCAGTTCAAACTTGTGCCGTGTTAGGGACATGTATTCCTCCTGAATAAGCGGCTCAAAACTTTTCCCTATCAGCTGTTCCCGCTCAAGCCCTACCACCTTGCAGACTTTTTCATTCACCATCCTGAAGTTACCCTCCAGGTCAAGGATGTAAATAGCATCCGGATGGTGGTTGAACAGCGTCTGGTTGAGCCCTCCAATCTGGTAAAGCTCCAGCGCCATGTTTAAGTCCATGTAACCCTGTTCGTGAGAAGTGGTCATATAGATAAAAAATTAATTAATGTGTTAAGTCAGCGACAGGTTAAGTCTTACCAACAACTTGCTTACCAGCATAAGCTTTTCTTCGACAAATGGCTTCTGTATTAGATCGAGCACTAAGCCGCTTGCCAGGCACTGCAACCTGTCCTGCTCGTTCACAGAAGACGTCAGGACACAAATAAAGCACTTGTTCTCTAAGGCCGCTGCCATTGGCCTGACAGCCTTCAGAAAACCGAGTCCACTCATTACCGGCATATTCAGGTCCAGCAGAATAAGATTGGGTAATGTTTCTTCCAGTACATCTTCCTCTAAGCGCCTTAGCGCCTGTATAGCATTGTCGAAACAGACACATTCAGTCTGGGGAGCGTACAGTTCGAAGACTGTTTGTGCCAGGTACAGGGAGATCTCATCATCATCAATTACATAGACCTTATTTAGCATACACATCAAGTTTGATTCTGAAGGTAGTTCCATTGTCTGGTTCTGAGCTCACTTGCACACTGCCATCAAGCGCATCCACATAGGTTTTCACTAAAAAGAGGCCGATACCACGACCTTCGTACCCTTTATGGAACTGCTTATAAAGTTTAAACAGGTCTTTTCCCACCATGCTCATGTCCATCCCAATGCCGTTGTCTTTCACCACCAACTCCACGTCCTCATCCTTCTGCAGCGCTTCCACATCCAGGGTCAGCGTCTCGTTTCTCTTTCTGAATTTTATTGCATTAGAGAAAAGGTTTTTCAGGATCTCGAACAAGTAACCCCTGTTGGAGACCAGGGTAAGGCTTTTATCTATGTCGACGTTAACGGTGTGCTGGCACCCAATGAGTTCGCGCGAAACCGCAGAAAGCGCCTCACCGCAAACATCCGAGACATTCACTTCTTCCTTTTCGAGGATGTAGTTGTTTTCCCTGATGGACAAGACATGGTTCATGTCCCGTATCACTGTGTCCAGCGTTTGGGCAGATGTTTTTATCCTGCTCAGTGCCTCGTCAAACATGCTGGAGTTTTTGTCCACAGCGCTCAATATATCAGCGAGTCCCATTACGTTGGCAGCAGGCGCTCTCAGGTTATGCGAAATCATATAGCTGAACTGCTGCAGGTCTTTGTTCTGCTGATGAAGATCCTGTGTTACCTTAAGCAGGTTTGCCTCCGTCTCTTTCCGGTATGTAATATCTTTCAGGATCGCGATAAACTGCGTAATTGTTCCGCCCTTATCCAGGATAGGGGTGATATCCATCGACACCCAGAACTTCTCCCCGGACTTCCTGTAGTTAATGAGCATGGTGTTAAAATGAACGCCCTGCTGCAGGTTTCTGCTAACTTCTTTTACTGCTTCCTTGTCCGTCTCCGGCCCCTGCAGCACTTTGCCCGGCTTTTTACCAGCCATCTCGGCGAGGGTGTAGCCTGTTATATTAGTAAAGCCATCATTCACCCACTCTGTTCTTCCGGCTGCATCTGTTATGATGACGCCATTGTCTGTCTTGCTCGCCACCAGCGATAGCTTCTCAAGCTCCTCTCTTGACCGCTGTATTTCTGTTACATCAGTAAAGAAAACAGAAACCCCTTCCTCAGACGGGTACACGCTAAAACTGAAAGTCCTTCCGGAGTAAGCGAAGGTTTCCTCAAAATGCCTGGCACTACCGCTCTTTACAGCCTCGTGGCATTGCCTGAAGAAGTCAGCAGAAGCCAGGCCCGGGAAGGTATACCAGATGTTCTTATTGATCAGTTCGCTCCGCTCATAACCTTTAAGCTCCGCAAAAACGGAATTTACGTAACTGAAGAGCCACTCCTTATCTACTGTGAAGAACGCATCTGTAATGCTTTCCAAAATAGAATTCAGCTTGCCCGCCTGCTGCTCTATAATTTTGCGGGAATTATAGACATCTGTCACATCCCGGAAGATGCTGTAGACACCGATAACTTCCCCTTTCACTTTCACAGGAATCTTAATGACGTCTACCATAACGGTACCTGCCTCCTCAAAGGGTATGGCAATATCATACCTGATGGGGCTTCCGAGGAGTGATTGCCGGAGCGTCTGCTGACAAACGGGTACTGTTTCCTGAGGAAGAAAATCTATTAATGGCCTGTTTACCACTTCCTGCTTTTTCATCTTAAGCAAAGAAACCATAACCGGGTTAGCGTCGATAATGACCCCCTGCCTGTTCTGGAACACAGCCGCATCCGCATGGCTTTCAAAAAGCGCCCTGAAGCGCTGCTCGCTTTCCTGAAGCATTTGGGAGGTTTTCAATCGCTCCGTTATATCCCGGGAGCTGGTAACAAACCCTTGTATTCCTGTATTATCGATCATGTTGGTGATGGTACACTCCAGCCATCGCCACTCCCCTGACTTTGCCCTGAACCTGAAATAAGGCGCCTCAGTTACTTTTGTATGCTGCGCCTCTTGCAGTGCCTTTTTAGCTTTGGGCAGATCGTCTTCATGAATAAAGTCAAAGGCACATAAGCCCAGCATTTCTTCCGGCTGATAACCAAACATGTGCTGCACGGCGCCACCAATAAACCTGAAAACCGCTTCAGCGTCAATAATGCAAATCAGGTCTGTACTATATGCTAATAAGGAAAACTCTAAACTATTATTTTGTTCGGTACTATACATAACGCTAAGCTAATCTCAATACCATCATCTAAATTCCAGTTAATAAAACCCTCCTGTCCAAAACAGCTCTAACAGAGTTTAAAAGTATGGTAAAAGCTACAGGGGCTGCATCAACTGCTAATACAATTTTCATCAGCGGCAAGTACAGACTCCCTTCGGGAAGAGTAAGTTCCTTAAAATTATCTTTTTTTAAAGTATATCATATTGCCAACCCATAAAATCGTTCGAAAAACAGCATTTTACCCAATAAATCTAATTTAAAAAAAGAATATAAATAGGATTTAATGTTGATACACGCATTTGCAAAGTTGTTACCTTCTTTCCGTTTCAGGTTAAAAATAACTACAAAAGGTACTTCATACAGGCGAAGAACCGGGTAACTTCAAGCGGCTGTGGCTGCCTTTAGAAAGCAACAGCTTTGAAGCTACACATTTAGGACTATTTTTAAAACTATAAGAATTCAGCAAAACAAACCTATTGCAGTTTTCTAACATAATAAAAATTACCCATAACTTGACAAACAAGTCTAAATTATTCTATTAACTTGCTTTCGGGTTTTTTTAGGAGGCATATTCAAAACGCTTAATGCTTTACAATATAAATAAACCAATAATTAAAATTACTAAATATAAGTACCCCTATTAGATGATACCTGTTAATACGCTATCTGATTTCGAAAAATTAGTGATACACGCTGTTGATATTACAGGGAGTATTAGCCGGGACGGTTACATCAGGCATATAAACGATGCCTGCAGGCATATACTGGGGTATGAGAGCTGCGAATTAACAGGCCGCCATTTATCTGATTTCCTTCACCCGGAGGACGGTTTGCTTACCCAACAGGCAATAGAGACAGTTTTTGATGGCACCAGGAAAACCAGTTTTGAGAACCGTTATATCCATAAAGAGGGGCATACGGTATATATATATTGGTATGGCGTATGGTCTGAAAACGATAAGGTGCTGTATTGTGTAGGTCGAAACATCACGGCTCAGAAAGTCAGTCAGGCCCGGTTAGTGGAAAGTGAGCAACGGTACAAAGCCCTCTTCGACAACAACCCCGACATCGTTTACATTGAAAACAAAGAAGGCCTGGTAACAGAGGTAAACCAGAGCTTTTGCAGAATTCTGGGCCTTTCCAAGGCAGAAGTCATTAACCGTGCGACAAGCTCATTTTTACCGCCTGATATGGTATTGGCTTACGAAGCCTACCTGGCCAAAGCCCTGAAGGGCAGCACGCAAAGGTTTGAGCTGGAATTCATAACAAAAAGCAAAGAGCAACGTGTGTTTGAAGCGACTACGTTTCCTATTACAGTAAACGGGGAAACGATAGGCGTACAGACTATAGCGAAAGATATCACACCCATCGTTCGCTCCTACCAGACCATCAGGCGGCAATCAAAAAAACTCCACACCATCTTCGAAAGCATCACCAACGCGTTCTTCACCTTAGACAAGAACTGGAACTTCACTTATATCAATCAAGAAGCTAAAAGGCTCATGCTTCTGGACAAGGGAGGTTATATAGGTAAAAACTTTTGGGAAACGTTTCCAGCTAAAGTGAACACTGTTTTTTACCAGCAATACCATGAGGCGGTTGAGAGCAGGAAATCTGTTCAGTTTGAAGCATACCATGATGCGCATGATGTCTGGGTGGACGTGAGAGCGTTCCCTTCGGAGGAGGGTTTGTCTGTTTACTTTGATGATGTAACAGAGAAAGTAAAGTCAAGGCAGGAGCTTGAAAAGCTTTCGCTGGTAGCAAGCAAGGTGAACAACGGGGTGCTCATAGCCGACAAGACTGACAAAATTGAATGGGTAAATGAAGGTTTCACCAGGCTGACAGGCTACACCCTGGAAGAGGCAGTGGGGAAAAGACCCTCTGAATTACTGCGCACCTTACGTACCAACGCAGGTGCTTATGAGGGAGTAAAAGATAAAATGCTAAGTGGCGCGCCGGTGTCTTTTGAGATTCTGAACTCTAAAAAGAACGGCGAAGACATCTGGTTTTCTGTACAGGTAAGCCCAACCCTTGACGAGAAAGGCGACATCTCTAAGTTTGTTGCCATCTATACTGACATTACAGAACAGGTAAAGTCAAGGCAGGAACTTGAAAAACTCTCCCTGGTGGCAAGCAAAACAACCAACGGTGTCATTATTACCGACAGGGCACGCCGCATTGAGTGGGTGAATGAAGGCTTCACGAGGCTGACAGGTTATAGCCTGGATGAGGTGGTGGGAAAGGTGCCTTCTGAATTTCTGCATGGACCAAAAACAGAAACATCTGCTTTTGAGAATTTGAAGGACAGAATGGAAAGCGGCAAGCCTGTGTCTTTTGAGATACTGAATTACCGGAAAAGCGGAGAAGAGCTGTGGCTTTCTGTTCAGGTAAACCCAATCAACGACTGGAACGGGAATGGCGGATTTTCCGGATTCGTTACCGTTCAGACAGACATCACGGACAGGGTAAGGTCACAAGAGGAGCTTGAAAAGCTGTCGGTGGTAGCCAGCAAAACAACACACGGCGTTATTATTACAGATGCGGCCGGTTTAACGGAGTGGGTGAACGAAGGCTTTACCAGAACAACAGGCTACACCCTCGCCGAAATTGCAGGCAGAAAACCAGGCGAGTTCTTACAGGGTGAGGAGACCGAAGAAGCAGCCATCAAGATGATGCGGGAGAACCTGAAACTGGGGGTTCCGTTCAATGCCATGCTTATCAACTACAGGAAGTCCGGGGAGAAATTCTGGGTATCGATGGATGTCACCCCTATTTTCGATTCCGCTGGCTCTGTAAAGCAGTTCATCGCGATCCAGAAAGACATCACTTTCAGGAAAGAAGCAGAGGCCAACCTGCTGAAAATGACGCAGGAACTCTATGCCCAAAACAGCGACCTGCAGCAGTTCAGCTATATTATTTCGCATAACCTCCGTGCACCCGTTGCCAACGTAATGGGTTTAGCGAACCTCCTGACCAGACTCGATAAGGAATCTGAGATGTATGACAAAGCGGTTTCAAACTTAAACCAGAGCATCTCACAATTAGATGTCGTTTTGAAAGACATCAACACCATCCTGACGATACGGGACAGCAAGGAAAACCTTGAACATGAGTCTGTAGACATCAAGGCTGTCATAACAGAGGTGGTATCGTCGTTGCAGGAGCCGCTTCAAAAATGCGGGGGAACACTGATCAATGCTGTGGAGGAAGGCCTTAGCGTGAGGGTGAACAAGGCGTACCTGTACAGCATATTCTATAATTTTCTATCCAATGCTATTAAGTACAGGTCCGAAGAACGAAGTTTGGTGGTGCGTATCAAAAGCTTTGGCAACTCAGGCAAAGGCACGGTTATCTCTTTCTCTGATAATGGGTCTGGTTTCGACATGAAGAAGGCAAACAACAACCTTTTCAAGCTTTACAAGCGGTTTCATGCAGACAAAAAAGGCAGAGGGATTGGCTTGTACCTGGTTAAAACGCACTTGGAGGCAATGGGCGGGCATGTAGAAGTTACCAGCCAGGTAGGAGTTGGCACCAGGTTCCTTATTTACTTACCTAAAATCTGACATGAAAATATTTATTATCGACGATGATCATTTAAGTATATTCTTAACCAGGAACATGCTGGATTTAGAAGGCACAACCCACACCATTCAAACTTTCCTCTCGGCCTCAGCGGCTTTAGGGGTGCTGCATGCTTGTACGGATGACACCATCCCGGATCTGATATTTCTGGATCTGAACATGCCGCTTATGGATGGCTGGGATTTTCTGGAGGCACTGGCACCACTTCATGAAAAACTAGACCAAAAGTGCAGCCTCTATATACTCACTTCCTCTCTTGACATCTCAGAGACAAACAGGATGCAGGACTACCCGGTGGTAACAGGCCTGCTGCACAAGCCAATCACAAGTGAAGACATTCAACTTGTTTTTAATCAATTCAGAGGTAACCCACCAATGCCCTGGCACATAAAGCCCATTACCCAAGAACATACTCTTTAACACATGGAGGACATATCCGAAAACCAAAGCAGTAGAGACAACGAAAAAGCGAGGCTGGCAAAGCTGTACGGCTACAACATCGAAAATAATTACGAGCAGTCCGGCACGTTTCACCACGTAGTTAGTATAGCAGCCCGGATTTTTAATGTGCCGTTCGCGTTTATAAATTTTGTGGATGAACGCAACATACTGATAAAAGCTAGCATAGGCATGACCGATGTTACTGAAATCAGGAGAGAGCAAGGCCTGTGCTCACTGGCTGTACTGCAGGATGAGGTAACTGTTTTTGAGAACATGGACGATCACCCCTGCCTCCTGGCCGATCCGGCAACACAAAAACAATTAGGCATACAATTTTATGCCGCTGCCCCTATCAAAACGTTCGATGGCTATAACCTTGGCGTTGTTGCCGTTGCAGATAAAAAACCACGAAAATTCTCTAAGGACGAAGAAAAAATGCTCGGAGGCCTGGCAGCTGTTGTCATGGAAGAGCTTGAAGAACGGCTGTCTGTAAAAAGCCAGTAACTTCTTTCAAGCCTCCCCTGCAGAGGCTGACAGGGCAGGCCTGTCGAGGATTAACTTTATTTTTCCAGCAGCGAAGAAGTGTACCAGCCACTGGTTACCCTCTTCGCGTTCCTGTATCTTTCTTATACCGGCACAAACTCAGTTCATCCCCACTCTTACCCCGCCAACACACGGATAACCTTTTATAGATACATGGTGTACTGAGAGCACCAGTCTTTCGTATTCCCATATTTTTTTTTATTTTAATATTGAAATCTTGTTTTAACTAAAACTATCTGACTATGAAGAGCACCTTTCCCCTTTTATTTCTCGCTGCGGCCCTGTTTTCCTGTTCCGGTGAATCTGAAAACCAGGAGACCTCAGAAGCGACGGCAACAGAAACAGCAACTACCCCTGCCCTTACAAAGGCATGGGAAACAGACACCGTTATGACGACTGCCGAATCAACGCTGTATGATAAAGAAAACGACATTATTTATGTCAGCAACATACAGGGTCATCATTCTGAAAAGGACGGAAAAGGTTTTATATCTATCATGAATCCTGATGGTTCTATAAGCCAACTGAACTGGGTATCAGGGCTGAACGCACCTAAGGGCATGGCGTTGATGGACGGCAAGCTATACGTGACAGACATTGACGAGCTCGTGGAAATAAACGTTGCCGACAGCACGGTTGCAAATCGTTACCCTGTGCAGGGGGCTGCCTTCCTGAACGATGCGGCTACCGATGGAGAGAAGGTGTATTTCACGGACTCAGAGACAGGCAAAGTACATGTGCTGGAAAACGGCAGCGTGAATACAGTGGCAGAAGGCCTGAAGGGCATCAATGGAATTGCCTTTAATGAGGCAGGCGAAATGTTTGTGCTGGATGGACAAGGACTACGCAGGTACAACATGGAAACTAAGAGCGCTGAACCTGTGAATACCACTGTAACAGGCGGCGATGGCCTGGTAATTATAGACGACAGCACCTACATTGCCAGCCGCTGGCAGGGAGAAATCTACCTTGTCCGAAATGGAAAAGAGCACCTGCTGCTGGACACAAAAGCTGAGGAATCCAACACTGCTGATATTGACTACATAGAAGAACAGCAACTGGTACTGGTGCCAACTTTCCAAAAGAACAGAGTTGTTGCCTATAAGCTGGACTATTAACTGAAGTCAGGGAAGACTCATTACTGCTTCAATTTAAAGCCCGGACCGTTTACTGCCTGTAACATAGCATCCAATCGGACGCCTTTGCTCGGGCTGTAGAAGAGTGACCAACACAAGAAAAAAGGGAATAGCCGTTAAGCAGCTATTCCCTTTTTTCTTGCTCCTTTTCTGATCAAACAAAATCAGGAACGTACTGATATACTTGTGCGCAAGCTACCAAACCCTGGCACTGCTTCAAGAGACAGTCAGGTGTCTTTTGCTTCTGGTACAAAGATAAACTAGCGGAACAAACAAGCTAGCTACCTGCGGGTGCCGCAGTAGTTACGGTTTCTTCAACAGCAATCACCTGCTTACCCGCCGGAGGAGCCTCTGGCGCATCTGCACACAATGTCCTGACACCCGGCTCCAGGTAAGGCTCCAGGATTGGAGCCATACCTTTCAGCACCTGGATCGGCAGCGACGAGGTGAAACTGAAGCCTGCGGCTTCGCGGCCGGGCACAAAGGCAGTCAGCGTGCCGAAATGGTTTTCGCCCAAGAAGAACACAAAGGTGGCCGTGCGGTTTACAGCACGGGAAGCCATACGGTGCCCGCGGGCACTCATCGTCACAAGCCGGTTGTCGCCGGTGCCTGTTTTTCCGCCCATAGCCAGTGGCTGGCCATCGGCCTTCGTAAACCCACCCTGCAGGCGGCGGGCTGTTCCGGCATCCACCACGTCTGACAACGCCTCCCGCACGGCAACAGCCACTTCGGGCGCAAGTACCTGCTCCCCTGCCAAAGCCTGGTGCTTCAAGGAAGTTTCATAGGGCGTATTGGCAGCAAAATGCAGGCTTTGGATGCGGAGTGTTTTTTGGCGTACCCCATTGTTCAGAATAATACCCATCAACTCTGCCAGCGCCGCCGGGCGGTCGCCGGAAGATCCCAGCGCCGTGGCAAACGAGGGTACCAAGTGATCGAAAGGATAACCGAGCCGCTCCCAGCGCTGCTGAATGTCTGCGAAAGCTTCTACCTCCAGCATCGTGCTGATGCGGGAATCACGTGCGTTTTTGTAGCGTGTACGGAACAGCCAGGCATACACTTCCTGCCGTTGGTCCTGGCTCGCTTCTACCACGTCGGACCACGTAGCTTCCGGATGCTTCAACAGGTAACCGAGCACCCATAGCTCCAGTGGATGGGCCCGGGCTATATACCCCTGGTCAGGGAGGTTATAGGCATTAGGGCCATACCGATGGTACAGCTCCATCACCCGCTCGTCACTTATTTTCTCGTTTGGCAAACGCTCGCGCAGAAACTTCCCAAAGCTGACAGAGTCGGTCTCAGGGTAAAGGTAGCGGTGTACAGCGGCCAGCCGGACAGGGTCCTGGCGTAGCCCGTCCAGGAATTTATTTAGTCGTTCTTCCGGGGTTTTACCGTTGTACTTGCGCCAGAAGCGCAGCAGGAACATTTTCCCTTCTCTGTCGGCGAACTGGGTCAGGTACTTCTTGCGGCGTGGGTCACGGTCGTCCAGCATAAGCTCTGCTCTGTTGCCGGTGGCCTGGTTGGTACTGTAGCGCACCAGGTCCCGCATTACCCGAACGAAAGGCAGGTTGATGGACTTCAACAAGGCCTCCCGCACAGTAGGATTGCTCCAGTTGTCTTCGTTTCTGAAGTTGCGAAAGGTATGCAGTCCGCCGCCTGTAAAAAAGACCTCCCGCGGACTGGCTGAGTAGCGGCGCTCCAACGCTGCACGAAGCATGGCAGGCAGGGTCTTGTCTTTCTCCCTGATCAGGTACGCCAGCGCCCAGCTGCTCAGGTTATCCTGCGGTTTAGCTAAAGCAGCTCGCAGCACCTCCTGTGGCTGATCTGCGTAACGCTTGTGCAATTCAGCAATTACTTCCAGGTACGTTACCAGCACCCGCAGTTTGGCAGTGGATCCCAGTTCCAGTTTGCTACCTTCGTTAATGTCGAAGGGTTGGTTGGTATTATCTGTCTGCACCCGTACCAGGTTTCCCTGCGGGGTATGCTCAAACAGCGTAAAGCTATAACGCACTTGTTCTGTACTGCTCGGCGTGAGCAGACGCTCCCCAAAAAGGCCGACAGAACTCGCAAATTTCGGATCGCTCAGGCTGTCCAGGTAAGTACTGACCTGTTTCTGCAAATCATGCTGCAGGGTGGTGGTGGCGGCAAGGTCCAGGCGGTCCAGGTCATACAAGGAGGTACCCAGCAGCTCTGAAAGATGGGTGCGCACCATCAACACTCCCTTGTCTGTATCCATGGGTGTTACGGCTGGCTCCTTGCTGAAGTCACGGAAGGTTACTTCCTGGGCAAGCCCTGCATCCCGCAATTCAGGACTGATAAAACCGTTTTTCGCCATCAGGCGCAGGTAGCTTCCTGCCAGATTGCTTAACTCTGCCCGTCCCCGGCCTCCCAGGTAGTAAGACGGCCGCCGTTGGGCAATCATCAGGGAGATGACCTGCCGCAGGGCCTGCCCCTGGGCGGCCAGGGTATCTCCTTTGGCATTGTCAAGGCTTAAAAGATGGTTGACGTTGTTAAAATCAGCACCGAACCAGACCCAGAGCCCATCGCCCAGGCCATGTATCTCACCATATCCCGGAGCACCTGAGAGCGGCACCGTGTTCACATAAGAAAGCAAGGCAGCCTGACGGGCAGGGAGCGTCTCAGGACCTCCCTGATAAGCGCGCACGCTGGCAGATATCATTTGCATCAGCTTATCACGTGGACCGGCAGTAATACCTGCCGGAGAGTGCCGGTATTTCTCTATCTGGGTGGGAAGTGTGCTGCCGCCTATTGTCTCGTACTCCAGGCCAATGGCCTTGGCAGCCTCATGCATAATGGCTTTAGTGAAACGCCCCCAGTCAACCGCCGGGTTCATATAGGGCCTGCTCGTGTCTAACAGTTCCCTGTTTTCTATGAACAGCAATGATTGTACCGTAAGAGCGGGAACAGACTCAAAGCTGGCGTACACGCGCTTTGGATAAGGAGAATGATAGACAGACTCACCCCTGCAATCCACGATGTTCAGGCCAGTCTGGCTTTTTTCCAGGTAAGGTGTAAAGAATCCCCTGGATGTGTAGTCCATCAGGGCCGGAGAAAACCGGGTCTGGTATGCTACCTCCATGCCCCGCTGTTGCGCCCGGTCCAGGAGATGCGGCAGTTGTGTATAACCCAGGCGCATGTCAAAAGGTCCGTTCTTCGGATAAATGATCGTGTCACTTGGCCCTTCGTCCAGTCGGTAGGTGAGCGTAGAGGAGTATTCAGAAAGCTCCTGTGCCTGAAACCTGGAGGTATGCACCTCATAAGCCACGGCAGCGAAACCGAAAATTACACCCAGCACCAATATGGCAACAAACAACCACTTGAGTATGGCCCCACGCTTCTTCTTTTTCCTTTCCTTTTCAGTAGGTTGATGGTCATTGATAATCATAATTGGACATTTTTAAGGATGAAAAGCGGAGGGCTCCGTGCATATTTTTACGTTTTGTCCAGCGCAAAGGTGACTGAATCAGAAAAAAATATTATGTCACGCCGTTAGCAACCGCTGTTCTTCTGAGAAGCAGGATTGTACAAAAGAGATGGCACTCCTATGTTAAAACTCTTGATGCAGGATGTTATGCGCCCGCCTACTGCTTTACTGCAGGAAAACTTTTAAAACAGTACATTTCAAGCAGGCAACTAATACAACTGATAAATATATAAGCAGTTTGCCGCTGCTGCAGGCAGCAATGTAAAAGCCCCTCCGGACGGGAGAGGCTTTTACATTTTTGACATATTCAGGTATTAAAAGTCAGTATAGCAATTAGTCTGCCCCGTCTGTTCCGGCACGAGCAATCGCGTAATTGCCAACTTTCTTTCCAGCTATAAGACCTTCCCGGCAATCTGCGCGGTAGTGGAGCCCCCCATACAAGCGGGAATCAGAAGCCTCCTGTGCCATCGCCTGGAAGTCACTGGCCCGCTCCGGCAAAAGATGCCCCAGCACAGCAGCCGCTGCACCACTGAAAGTAGAATGCCCGGACACATAGGCAGGAAAGTTAGGCACCCCGGTGAGCGTTTTTATTTTAGGTTCTAACTGGCAAGGCCTGGCGTTGAAATAATAGAACTTCGTATTCCAGCACAAAATGGCCGCATCCATCAAGGCAGCGTTCAATAAAGCATAGTTGCGAGCCCACCGCACTTCACTGTAGTGCTTCTTTACAAATTCCTCTGTGGCAATGGCGTTCCAATGGCCTGGTGGTGTTGAAGTGCCTACGCCATCCGCCCAAAAATTAACGATGCGCATCCGCTCCAGCGTAGGGTTCATCGTGAAGCTCAATACCTCATCCAGCTCTTTACGCATCTGCTCAGAAGTAGCAGACGGAGGTGGACCGGGGCGCAAGGCAGGTACATCCGCTCTATCGAACAGCAAGGGTTTTACATCACCGAAAAGTGGTAACATGGGCGGGCGCTTTGGTGTTTCTAAAGACATCCAGGGAGTTTCGCCTCTTGCTTTGCAGTCATCCTCCAGCTTGGTCCAGAGCTCCTGCGTGCCAACTGATGCGCCCATGCCATCTGTTTTCGCTCTTTGAATCACTTTCCTGGCCACCCATCTGCCCAGGGAATCTCCAGCCGCTACATCACTACGTACATTGGCCCCGCTCCACAGGCGGCAGTTCTTTTCCTCTTCCGCCATCTTCGTGAGGTAGGCAATATCAGCCGGAAACAAAAGCTTCATCATTTCCAAAGACGCTCCGGCAACCACAGCATCCTCTGAAGGATAAGCGGCTAACTCGGTTTTAGGAACCGCCGGTTTGATGGAGGCATCAACCTGGTAAGGGGCTGCCCGCTTGTACTCGTTCTTGAAATGATACGCCATCACGAGCGCATCGTACTGCGCTGCGCTTACATAAGCATAGGCCCTGGCTGCATAAGGCGGGTTGGAAAAGGGAAATACCGGGTAAGCAAACGGGTTGGCAGCACTTGGCACCGGGTACGTGTTGTCAGGGTTTTGGTAAGGAGGCAGGTTGTGCTTGGCTACCAGCTCCCTCATAATCTCATTCCACCGCAGCACGCTGCCTACTTTCCAGTAATCAACGATTCTTTTCTGTTCTGCCGTTAAGTTGGCTGTCAGTGTTTTTAGTTCTTTCAGTTCCTGCTGATAGGCAGCAGAGGCAGTAGCCTCCGGAGCAGAAAGTGGAAAATCAGCCGCTGAAGACACGATGAGAGGGGTCCAGGAGCCAGCATCAGCGTCGGTCTGGGCTGGCTGCAGGGCCGGGTAGCCGGCATTGGTCTCCACAACGTCTTTGTCGCAGGACATCAGGTGCAGGAGGCACAGGCAGGACAACAGGAAGGCGAAGGGCTTTTTCATGTGACTAATTTATTGTGGTGTTTGGAGTAAAGTCAAAGATGTAGTCTATCCCGGCCAGGCAACCCGTAGACTGGCCCATGTTGCGGCCCGCCAACGTATGCCAGGCGGCAGCATGAAGGCCCAGCGCAGGGATGCGCGCCAGGTAGTGTTTCCCCTCTACGCCCACTCTTGTGCTGTTCATCCGGTTGCTTACAAAAGGCATGTCGTTTTTGCGGATGTCAAATCCACCGAAAGTGGTCATGTTATCGACAAAAGCCTCTGCAATAATGCGGCTGCTCCGGTAGCCGGTGCGCAGTTGAAAGTTTCCGGCATCCGGCATGTCCACTTCATTTGAATTGATGAGGCGGTCAGTGTAGTATGCCGGGCGGTCTAGGGTTGCATTGCCCCGGTGCAGGTAAGCGCCCGAAAGGGTAAAATTAAAATTGTTCACCTGCAGGTCAGAAATCAGTCTGCCACTGAAAACTTGGCTGCCCAGGCCAATGCTCATGGGCAGTAACTCAATATTGTATTGATTGGTAGGGGTAGAGAAACCGCCAACAGCAAAAACCGACACAGTTTGATTATTGCCTTGCCATTGCAAAGCCCGCCACTTAACGGCAAAACCTAAGTCCTGGAAACCATCCAGCCCACTTAAAGTACCCTGGCTGGCCGCTGTGCTGATATGAGGCAGGGTAGCCATGATGTTCAGGTTCGACCTCAGGCCATAGTTCAGCATGAGTGCAGCGGTTTTCGTGGAAACCTGGCCCATGTTCTCATTGTCCCGTTTAAAGGTTCCTTCCCAGTAGTTCGTCCAACTGCTGTAGCTCACGGTGCCCGCCACACAAAGTGACCGCTGGCCCATCATCAGGGCATCCTGCTCGGTCTGGGCATAGGAAACAACAGAAAAAAGACTCATGCAGAGGGTCGCAAATCCCAAGAGGATTGGGTAGAAAACTCTTTTCATAAGTGGTTTGCTGATAGAGAAAACAGAATGGGATCCGGAAAGAGCAAGAGGTTAGCTCCTGCCACGTACGAGCTGTTTAACAGTGGATAGTGCAGTAGAAAAGGGAATGGCTATAAGAGCGTCTAAAGACCTCAAAACAGCTCCTGAAGGTACTGTGTTTCATATGGTTATTTTATCACGATTAAATATATAATCTTTCAGCTGATATCCACACGTTACTTAGGGAAATTTTTTTTAAAAGGAACAGGAGGAGTAAATCAGCTATACCTGAGACCCTTTCATTCTCCACGCTTTCAGGCTGAAAACAGCCTGGAAAGGCACTACTGAAAACAATGAAAGTTTATCCCAGACACATGCGTAGAAAAAATCATGTATCCTCTAAAGGGACAGGCCTATGAGAGGAAGATGAGGCGCTTGAGTGGGTAGCTTATGGAAGTGAGCTATTAATATCAACAAGAAAAGCCAGCCCTACCGGGCTAGCTTTAACAGGTACTGTTATATTTTTAGTCTTTCTCCTTACAGCGCTACCTCCATCTGCAGCCTGAACTGGTACACGTCGTCCCGGCGCTCCTGCTGCTGCAGCGTTACGTCTCCCTGCACCTTGAGGCTGTGGCCGACGATATATTTTGACAGACCTACTGTGTACTGCTTTTGCGCTCTTTTCCCGGTAACAGGAGTAGGGTCAAAATTCGTAAAGCGGCCTGCTACTTCCCAGTTGGTTTTGAAGACGTAGCCGGCCTGCATATTAAGGCCTCTGCCCGTTGTGAATGTCTCCTCCACGTTTCCCTCTTCGTCCCATTTCACTACGGGACCTTCCGGTACTTCCTGGTTCAACGAGTTATTGATAACTTCTTTATTGGCGTACTCGCCCATGAATGAGAAGCCCCTGTACTTGAACATGGCGTCTACGAACACAGTGCTCAGGTCCCGCTGCTCGCTCAGGAAGTCGCCTAACTGGCCGCCTTCACGAATGGCACCGTCGTTATAATCATAGGAAGCAGCGACAGAAAGCTTCGGTGTTTCTTCTCTGTAGATATCGCTGCTCACATAGTCTCCTCCTCCCTTAAACTCACCGAAGGGCAGCACCTCCACGCGCGCCGTGTAGTCGTAGCCTCCTATGTTACTGGCAGTGACATTGCGGCCCTCGCCCATGGAGACAGAGCCGATTTCGCGCACTACCGCCAGTCCCACCTGGTGCTCATGGCGCAGCTGCACACCTGCGTCCCGGTCTATGTTGAAGCGGGAGTTCAGCAGGCTTCGGTCCACGAACTGTAGGTTTTGAGAAGAGATGACACGCTCACGGTTGCCGGGCAGCTTTGTCTGGCCTACCCACAGCTCAAAGTTAGGGGCGAAGTTCCATTTGGCCACGGCATCCAGCACGATGTTATCGGCATTGTTGGTCATGAGCGGCGTGTCATGGCCGATGTCTCTGTTGCTAAGAGCGAGTTCTATTTTGTACACCAGCTTTGGGGAGAAAGCAAAGCCATCAAACTTGAGGCGGAACCTGCGGGTAATGAGGTTGTCCTTCCATTCATTTGTAGTGGGGTTGGTGCTGCCCTGGTACAGTGTCTGAAATCTTGTACTGAATTTCATGCTGAAGGATGTGTCAGCAGCCACTACCTGTACACCTTTGCCAAACTTGCTTTTGATGATAGATTGCGCCTGAACGCTGAAGCCCCCAAAAAGGGACAGAAGAAATACTAATCCTGCTCTTTTAAAAATAAGATTCACTGGTTAATGGGTTAGGTGAGAAATAGCCTTTAGCCGTGATAAAAAAATTTCAGGAACGTCTACAGTTATACAAGCTGTCTACGCTCCTGCACAGCAGCAGGAAGAGCCCGGCAGTTAGTCAGACTGCCATAGCTGTTACTGCTGCTGTGCGCTGCAAAATAAGCTTGTATGTGTTATTGCTTCATTAAGCCAATGTTAACGTAGTGTTAAGCTTTCGGCGGGGACGTAACAGGTGTTCCTATTTGATGATATAGGTAAAACAATCTCAATGGCTAATAAGTAGAGTTTCAAAATTTGGCGAATGTACCAGCGGTTTACTTCTAACCTTTTCTGATTTTATTTCGCAAGCCGTTTCGTTCATCCAGGCGATGTAGTGCTTCTTAGTGGGAAACGTGGCAGTTATACCATTACCTGTTGAATGCGGCACATGAAGTCGTTCTAGAGAATATGTACAATTTAAACTCACCCCTAACCCTACCAGGGGTAGGATTAGGCCTGTAGAAAAATGTAATACATAAATCGATTCTTATCATTTTACAACAGCTTTGAACGAACCAAACTGTTTTTTCAACTAAAACTATAATCTTATGAATATTTTTTATAGTTTTGGTCACTAACGCATCTTTTTACCTGTACTGCCGTTTAATCGGTAGCCTATCAGCTACACCCTTTCTGATAGCGATATTTTCATATTTTTTTTGCAAGTGCTTTGATTCTTCCGCAGGGAAGAATCAGTGCCTCTGCGTGCGCCTTGATTACTTATTCTCTAACTATAAAAACAGGTTTAATTATGAAAGCAAACTTTATGAAACTATGCGCACTTGGATTGGGTGCCGTAACACTTTTCGGTTGTCAGGAAGAGGAGGATGCCATGCTGCTCAAGAGTACCAAAACCCAGCAGGTTCTTGCTGAAAACTGCGATGTCATTGATCTCAACCAGTATAACACTGGCTTTATCACAGCAGTCACCAGCACGGGAGGAATGGGACCAGTTAATATCATGAATAATGCCAGACACCCGAACGGTAGCATGGTCAGCGAAAACAGAGCGATGATTTTCGACCTGGAGAACCCTACCGGTGATGATACAGACGACCTGCACCATCCGGGAATGGGGAAAGCCCTGATAATAAACCAGCTCTGGACATCTGTCCCAAATGATAATCAATGGGGTGGCACGATGATGCTGGATTTCTCTGCCATAGGCCCGATAACCATCGATAAAATGACAGTGATTGATATCGACACCTATGAAGATGCCTCCTACATCCGCCTTTACGATGCCGATGGAAACGTGCTAAAGACGCATAACCTGGAGCCAATGGGAAATGGTTCTGTGCAGGAGGCTGCGCTTTTCACTTCCAATGTCATGAGAATGGAAGTCATGCTGGCCGGTACAGACGGTTACGTTGGTTCCGGAGCTATCGATGACATCATATTCTGTGTGATGCCAAAAGCGGAAACCGGCTGCACCAGAACGCAGGGCTACTGGAAGAACCACGGGGATCCACAGAACACGAAGAAGTACGACAGCACCTGGGATCCTTACGTGAACCAGATGTTCTACACAAGCGGGATGACCTACATGCAGGTACTCCAAGAGCCTGTGAAAGGAAGAGCCTACCTCATCCTGGCACATCAGTACATTGCCGCTATGCTGAATATGAGAGCAGGCGCTTCCATGCCTAGTGATGTGAAGGCTGTATATGACCAGGCCACCGCCTTCTTCCTCAGCAACTCCCTTTCTTATAGCAACAAAGCCATGAAGGATACCATATCTGGATGGGCGACAGTATTGGATAACTACAACAATGGCAAAGCAGGGCCAGGGCACTGCGACAAGGAGTAACAAACCGAAAAAATAATAGAACAAAAGAAGAGGCTCTTCAAAATGAGGGGCCTCTTCTTTTGTTCTATAACACTCATCTAACGGCTAACCCCTGAAGAACGCTATTTTATCAGGTAACAGCGCACCTCATCGATGATGTTTAGCCTGTCCCGGTTGAAGATGCTGACTCTGTAGCGACTGCCCTCATGCGTTATCACCCAGGTGGCCAGAGGGGCATTCCAAAAGGCAGAGGCACAGGACTATGGCGGCGGCTGGTTCCCTGGAGATTTTCCGGGGAACCACACCTTGCACTCCCCCGGAGGCGGCAAGTGCCTTTTGGGTATGTCGAGGGCGTGAAAGGATAGCTGCGGCCGTTTTCTCTTCTGCTATCTCTATCTTCTTCTCATTCTCTGTCACGTTCTGTTTTCTCCCAGTCCCTGTCTTTTCGGAGCGCGGAAAAGGGTACCTGTCATCGAGATAGTCGCTTCCGGGGTAGCACGCAGTAGAGCAGCCGGTGACAAGTATGAGGACCAGCAGCGAAAGCAAACCAAAAAATGCGGTATGTTTCATGGCAAAAACGTTTCGGTAAAGCCAAGTAAATCCCAACTGTTCACATGAAACCAAAGAATGGCCAGGTAAGGCAGCCCGCTCTACTTCAAGGGTAGAAAGCACAACTCATATCGTAAATGGTCTCTTAAAACTTCCCAGAAGGGTGTCCGGGGTGACTCTTCTGTTACAAAACCCATAAGTATCCCGGCCTAAAATAGTTTGACAGTTTTAAGCTGCAAAATCACAGCCTGAGAACGTGTGCAACAAATGTTGCACACGATGCCATAAAAAAAAGCCCTCTTTACTATGCGTAGAGAGGGCTTTTTGTACAATTGAAGTGATCCCGTTTGGATTCGAACCAAAGACCTACTGCTTAGAAGGCAGTTGCTCTATCCAGCTGAGCTACGAGACCATCGTTTCTGATAAGGTTTCCCCTATCCCTTAAACGAAAAATTTCGGAATTGCTTCCGAAATTTTTTGTCGGGGTGGCAGGATTCGAACCTACGACCTCCACATCCCAAATGTGGCGCGATACCGGGCTACGCTACACCCCGAACTGTTTTGCTTTTAATTTCGGCAGCTTTTGTGTTGCTGTTTCAACTAATTGCGGTGCAAAGATAAGTGAAGTTATTTTAAGTTTCAAAATCTTTTTTCAACTTTTTTATTCATTCACTTGCGGAGAGGGGGGGATTCGAACCCCCGGTACCCTTACGAGTACGGCAGTTTAGCAAACTGCTGGTTTCAGCCACTCACCCACCTCTCCGGGCTCATTCTGCTAATGAGATTGCAAACATACTACATTACCTTTTACCCCGCAATAGCTGCCTGCAAATTTTCAACTGGCACTTCCCGAAAATCAGCAACAAAAGCAGATAACTGATTGATTCCTTTCTGCTTGCTGTGCACATATTTTTTTCAGAAAATTTAGCTTCCGGAACACACAAAGCATAAAACAGCCCTTTCTACGTTGTAGCAAAGCGGCAGGCTTGAAAAAATAGACTGTTCCAGCCCTGCTGTGGAGGCGAAATAAGTATATTTGTGATGGCAGCTTCACTCAAAGGTGAAGAAAACGTTTAAACTGCCGCTTTATTGAAGAAATGACCTGGTACCAAACCATCACCCTACTCGAGATACTATTCGGAGTTCTTTTTTTCGGGCTCTACATCGGCTATTTGCTGCGTGTACGTAGGGTGGCACTTTTCTTTCATCAGCGGCCACACATCGTCTGGTTTAAGTTCGTGTTGCGCCACCTGTATGTGCTGCTGCTCATCATTGCCATTCTCGGCCCCTCTTTCGGAGCCATGAAAAAAGAAATCCGTACCATTGGCAAAGACCTTTATATTGCCGTGGATCTCTCGCAGTCGATGAATGCCACGGATGTGCAGCCTTCGAGGCTGGAGAAGGCGAAACATGAAATACAGCGCCTGATTACGCGCTTCAACTCCGACAGGATTGGGCTAATGGTTTTCTCAGACGAAGCCTTTGTTCAGAGCCCGCTTACCTACGACCAAAAGGCACTGCAACTTTACACCCAAACACTCCGCACCAGCCTCCTGCCCCACTCAGGCACCGACTATGCCCCCCTGTTACAGCTAACCCTCGAGAAGCTGAAGCAGGACAACAATAATCCGGAGGCAGAAGAGCAAAAAGCCCGGGTGCTGGTGCTCATCAGCGACGGAGAAGATTTTGGAGGGGAGGTAGAGACACTGGCTGAGCAACTACGGGAACAGAACATACGGGTATATACCCTCGGCATCGGCACCACAGATGGCAGCCGAATCCCGGTGGGTCGAGGCTATTTGCAGGACAGTGAGAACCGCACCGTTATCACTTATCTTAACCCTGAGCCCCTCGTGCAATTAGCCGACTTAACAGGGGGACAATATTTCGAGGTGAGCGACAGGGGAAGTGAAGTAAGCAGGCTTATCAGCGCCATCAATAACATTGAAGGGGAGCTTCGGGAAAGCAAGACTATTGATGTGACAGCTAACAAATACATTTACCCACTGGCGCTGGCACTGGTGCTGATTGTGCTGGATGTCCTGATAACCGTTAAACTGATTCGCATATGAAGCCGGTATTGTTCGTCTTCTTCCTGGCTAGTATGCTGAGCGGTGGGTTTAACACTATTTCCCGCCTGAACGAGTATGCTAAAACTGCTGCCACTGCCTATGCCAGGCAAGATTACATGGAAGCCATTGCATCTTATGAGTACCTTCTCCACGACCTGGAGGTGAAGGATGACCAGCTGCAACTTAACCTGGCACACTCCTACTTTAAGGCAGGTCTGCTGCCACAGGCCTCGGAGGAATATCGCCTGCTGGCCGACCACCCTTCTCAGCACCTGAAGGCCGTGGCACACCTGCAGTTGGGCAATATTGCCACACAGCAGAAGAAGTACCGGCAGGCGCTGGCACTCTATAAAAATGCCCTGGTAGCCGAGCCTCAGAATGATGCCGCCCGATACAACTACGAATTGGTGAAAAGGTACCTCGCCTTACACCCCGAAACTCCGGAAGACACCCCGGAAGAAAACATGCCGGCACCTGCAGAGGACAATGCAGAACCTGATAGTTTGACGCCTCCTCCGCCTGCAGAAGAGGAACAGGAGCCTCAGCCCAAAAAGACCCCTGATGCAAACGGAGATACTGAAGAAGAGGTAGAACAGCCACAGCCGGATGCAAGCGGGCAGCGATCCCAGAATGCCGGCCAGGGCAGCCAGAACAGCGGCCAGGGCGAAAGAACGGGCGACCAGGAAAGAGAACAAAGCAGCGGCAGTGCCCCCGGCGACACAGAGGGGCTTAACCCGGACGGGCAGGCAAATGCAGATCAGGGACCACGAAGCAACAGTGCAGAGGGTGTATCTGCAGAAGACCTAAGGGCACAAACGCGGCGGGCGCGGCTGCAGCAGGTGAACATGAGTCCTGAAAAGGCACGCTTGCTGCTGGATGCAATGCGGAGTGCCGAGCTGCAGTACATTCAGCAGCTTCCTAAGAAGTCAACCAGAACCCCGGACCGCTCGAAACCAAACTGGTAAGGAGGCAGCCTTACTGCTATCAGAACTCACCATCATTCATGGAAGCAACAGAACATTACCGCCGGCTCGAACGGCTTTACCACAAGGCAAACGTACAGGCGCTGTTAGATGGCAGCAGTATTCTGGTGAGTCATTCCAGGGCAGAACTCACCTTGCCTGTAGCTCCAAAGTACTTTCACGGCGCAAATGCCATACACGGTGCCATCTACTTCAAACTGCTCGACGATGCTGCCTATTTTGCAGTGGCTTCTGTTGTGCAGGATGTGTTTATCGTCACTTCCTCTTTTCAGCTAAACCTGCTACGCCCTGTAACCGGAGGCACTTTGAAAGCTGTAGGCACCCTTCGCTCCGTCGGCAAAAACCTCTATGTGGCAGAATCCACGCTCTACAATGAAAGAGGCAAAGAGGTAGCCTTTGGAACGGGCCAGTTCATGAAAACAAATCAGCCGCTGGAAAGCCTGGACGGTTATGCTGATTGAGTTCTTTTCTGAGTTCTCCGTAGTGGCTTAACAGCCTCCCACACCACGCGTAAAGGAGGAAAAGATTCTCTGCTAGTGCAAGCTTGCACGAACGCATCATGTTTGAATTACTGTTTCTCAATACAGAATAAGCCTTGTAGGGTAGCATGACGTGCACCAGTATCGTAGATGCTTCGCTAAAAACCAGCAACTCCCCTTGCCTAACGATCGTTTGGTTTTACGCCTGAAACATGGTAACTTCACAAGACTAAACAGTTAATATAAAACTATGCAAACGAAAGAAGTATATATTATCTCGGCTGTCAGAACGCCTATTGGCAGTTTTGGTGGTGCTTTGGCCAGCCTTACAGCACCACAGTTGGGAGCAGCAGCCATCAAAGGTGCCCTGGAGAAAGCCGGTGTAGATAAGAGCCTCGTGCAGGAGGTAATAATGGGTAACGTGATATCTGCCAACGTAGGCCAGGCGCCTGCGCGCCAGGCAGCCATCTTTGCCGGACTGGGCCACGAGGTAGAATGCACCACCGTTAACAAAGTGTGTGCCTCCGGCTCTAAGGCTATCATGTTTGCTTCGCAGGCTATTATGCTGGGCCACAAGGATGTGATAGTGGCCGGTGGTATGGAAAGCATGTCCAATGTACCTTACTACCTGGAGAAGGCCCGCTTTGGTGCCAAGCTTGGCCACGGCCAGATGACAGATGGTTTACTGAAAGACGGTTTATGGGATGTGTACAACGACTTCCATATGGGAAATGCCGCTGAAAACACAGCCCGTGAATTGAAGATTACACGTGAGATGCAGGATGAGTATGCTATCAACTCCTACAAAAAAGTAGCAGAAGCGAACGAAGCCGGCTTGCTGAAGGACGAGATTGTGCCGGTGGAGATTCCACAGCGTGGCAAAGACCCTATTGTGGTGTCAGAAGACGAAGAGTTCAGAAAAGTAAACTACGATAAAATCCCAGGCCTGCGTCCGGTATTCGACAAAGAAGGTTCAGTAACTGCTGCCAATGCTTCTACGCTTAACGATGGTGCCGCTGCCGTTGTACTGATGAGCAGGGAGAAAGCAGAAGAGTTAGGATTGAAGCCCATCGCGAAGATACTGGGCTTTGCCGATGCAGAGCAGGATCCCATCTGGTTCACCACTACCCCATCGCTGGCAATACCGAAGGCACTGAAACATGCGGGTGTGGATGCTTCTGAAGTAGACTACTACGAAATAAACGAAGCCTTTTCTGTTGTATCCATTGCCAACAACCAGAAATTAGGTCTGGAAGGAGGCAACGTGAACGTATTCGGCGGCGCTGTATCGCTGGGCCACCCGCTGGGCGCCTCTGGCGCACGCATCCTGGTAACGCTTTGCAACGTGATGGACAAGAAAGGTGGTAAAATCGGCGTGACAGGTATCTGTAACGGCGGTGGCGGTGCCTCCTCTATTGTTATTGAGAAAATGTAATTTTGCCTCAGGCATACAATTTGCATGAAGCCTTACGTTCAGCACGTAAGGCTTCTTTTTTTGACTTATGTTGCAGAGAACATAGACTGGTCAAAAGCCTCCTTTTAAAGTGTTTTTGTTTCATGCGCGAGCAAGGGCAGTCTTAGAATAGCCCCTTCAAAGCGGGACAACATAACGAAAGAACGACGGAACTGTCGCTGAATGAATCCTTGTTGCGTGAATCTTGTTTCCCTCCGGGAGAGACGAGCAGGCACAGAAGCCGGTTCATCTGCTGCATCAATACCTAAACTGCTAAGAATATTTATGTATAAATTATTGCTGTTATCCGCTACGCTGTGCCTGCTACACACACTTGCCACAGCGCAGTCAAAAGTCACCACCTTCCACGACGAAGCCCGCACCCTGGTGAAAGAAGAGTATTATATTACGCCGGACTCGGCCATCGTAGGTTATTACAACCGCTACTACCCTACCGGCGAACGCGAGGCGCTGATGAAGTTTGTGGAGGGCAAAAAAGACAGCGTCTACACAGAGTTTTACCCCAGCGGCAGCACCAAGCTACAGTTAACCTATGTGATGGATGTAAAGCAGGGTCCTTTCAAGGCTTACCAACCAGATGGGCGCCTGTTGCAGGAAGGCAGCTACGAAAACGACAAACAGAGCAGTGTGTTCAAAACTTTTTATGCCGACGGCACACTTAAAACAGAAACCTCTTTTGTGAATGGTTTTCCGGAAGGCCTGGTGCGCGAGTATTATCCAACAGGTAAAACAAAATCAGAAATAACCTACCAGAACAGCAAGCAGAACGGTCCGGCCAAAACGTATTACCCGAATGGCAACATCGAAACAGATGCGGTTTACCGCAACGGTATGCTGGAAGGTTCTTATAAAACCTACTACGACAACGGTCAACTGCAGACAGAGGTAAACAATGAGGCAGGCCAGAAGAACGGCACTTTCAGGAGTTACTATAAATCCGGTAAACTGAGCACGGAGGGCGGTTTTGTGGCAGGCAAAATGCACGGAGCTTCCAAAGCATATTTTGAGAACGGTACCCCACGTAGTATTATCAACTATAAGAACGGCAACCCTTCGGGTCTTACACAGTTCTTTTATGAAGACGGAGGCCTGCGCGAAGAAGCCAACTACAGCAATAACGGCGCTGATGTTAAACTCTCCACCTATTATGCCTCCGGCAACATAAAAGCAGAGGAGCACTTTAAGGACAAAAAGCGCAGCGGAAACTGGAAGATATATTTTGATGCACCAGGCAAAAAGGTACAGGTAAGCGAGCACTTCAGCAACGACCTGCTCACCGGCGACCGCCTGACCTACCACGAGAATGGTGCGGTGAAGACAAAGGTGAAGTATGAGAAAAACAAAGCCGTAGGCGTACTGAATGAGTTCTACCCTTCGGGTAAGCTCAAGTCAGAAACCAACCACAAAGACGGACTACGCTTTGGACCCTACAAACAATTCTTTGAGAGCGGCAAAACAGAAGTAACAGGCCAGTTCCGGAACAACAAAGAAACAGGCAACTGGAAGTACTTTGATGAAGAAGGTAAGTTGCTGAAAACAGTGGTATTCCGCAATGGCCAGGTACTGGAAGAGAAGTAGACAATATCACCACCACAAAACGTTTGAAGAAGTAAATAACCAAGCCTCCCCCTCCGGGAGGCTTTTTTTGCGCCCTTTACCATCAGCAGATTTGCACAGATTTTTTCTTAACAAATTCACAAACCAATTTTTCCACAGAAAACCTCCAATAGCTGAACTACTTAGCTATTTATCCACTAAACCCACCTATTTTTTTGATTTTTAATTCCTAAATCTTCAAATTACCTTCGTAACCTAAACACGAGTAGCATGACCCAAAACGGACAGAACACAGACATCCGAACTGACTGGAGTCTGGAGGAGATAAAGGCGATTTATTACAAACCAGTGCTTGAACTGATAGTGGAGGCGGCCCAGGTGCACAAGCAACACCAGGCAACTGGTGAGGTGCAGGTTTGCACTCTTTTATCAGTGAAAACAGGTGGCTGTTCTGAAGACTGTGCCTATTGCCCGCAGGCTGCCCGCTACCATACCGGCGTGGAAGTGCACAAACTGCTGCAACAGGAGCAGGTGCTGGCTTCTGCCCGCCGCGCCAAAGAAGGCGGTTCTACGCGTTTCTGCATGGGCGCTGCCTGGCGTGAGGTGCGCGATAACCGTGACTTCGACAAAGTGCTGGAGATGGTGAAAGGTGTGAATGATTTAGGACTGGAGGTTTGCTGCACCCTGGGCATGGTAAACGAGTACCAGGCAGAGCGGCTGAAAGAAGCAGGCCTGTACGCCTACAACCACAACTTGGACACCTCCGAAGAGCATTACGATAAAATTATCACCACCCGTACCTACGACGACCGCCTGGGTACGATAAACAACGTGCGCAAGGCAGGTATTTCTGTTTGCTCAGGCGGCATCATTGGCCTGGGTGAGACAGACGAAGACCGCATTGGCATGCTACATACCCTGGCTACACTGGAGCAGCACCCGGAGTCTGTGCCGGTAAATGCACTGGTGCCGGTAAAAGGCACGCCACTGGAAAACCAGCCGCGCGTTTCTGTATGGGAAATGGTGCGCATGATTGCCACTGCCCGTATCCTGATGCCAAAAACAATGGTTCGCCTTTCGGCCGGCCGTGAGCGGATGGATGTAAACGAACAGGCACTTTGCTTTTTAGCAGGCGCTAACTCCATCTTTACAGGCGAAAAACTGCTAACGACGCCAAATCCTGACTTCGACCAGGACAAGGCCATGTTCGAGTTGCTTGGCTTGTCCCCGCGCAAATCATTCAAAGAAGAAACACAGCCAGCGACGGTATAAACACCGCCGATGGACCTGCATAAACGCTTAACTTCAAAGCTGGCGGAACGGCTGGCGCAGGGCAACCTGCGCCAGCTCAAAACCACCGCTGGCCTCACCGACTTCTGCTCAAACGATTACCTGGGCCTGGCCCGCTCTGAAAAGCTGCGGGCATACATTCAGGCAGCAGAGCAGCAGTATAGCCATTTACCGTTGGGAGCAACCGGCTCCCGGCTTTTATCTGGCAACAACACCTTATTTGAGGAATTAGAGCAAACGATAGCCCTTTATCACCGGGGGGAGGCAGCGCTGCTGTTCAACTCCGGTTATGCGGCTAACGTCGGGCTTCTGTCTGCCCTGCCGCAACGCGGCGACACCGTTTTTTACGACGAGGCCAGCCATGCTTCTATGAAAGACGGCCTGCGCCTGAGCTTCGCGAAAAGCTACAGTTTCCGGCACAACAGCCTTCAGGACCTGCAGCAGAAGCTAAAGTTTGCTACCGGGCAGGTTTTTGTGGTGGTAGAATCTGTCTATTCCATGGAGGGAGACAAAGCGCCCCTGCAGGAAATGGCACAGCTGTGTAAAGCGGCTAATGCCGCTTTGATTGTTGACGAGGCCCATGGCGTGGGCCTCTACGGAGAAAAAGGCGAAGGATTAACAGTGGCACTTGGCCTGCAGGACCAGGTGTTTGCCCAGGTTATTACCTACGGCAAGGCGATGGGAGCACACGGAGCGGCCGTGGTTGGGCCGCAGGTGCTGCGTGATTTTTTAATTAATTACAGCCGCGCCTTTATTTATACCACCGGTTTGCCGACACACGCCCTGGTCACGCTGAAGTGTGTCTATGAGCTGCTGCCGCAACTGGAAAATGAACGCCGGCAGGTAAAAATGCTGGCTGCACATTTATTTGAGCAACTGAACAAAGTAAAAGGTATTCGCTGTACCCCTGCAGAAAGTGTGATACTTTCTGTTTTTGTGGAGGAAGGCAGTACCGCGAAGCTGAAAGCGCTGGCTTCGTTCTTACAGACAGAGAAGTTTGATGTGCGCCCCGTACTGAGCCCCACCGTGCCGAAAGGCCAGGAGCGCCTGCGGGTGATTGTGCATGCATATAATACATTACAGGAAATTGACGGCCTCGTGAAGGCCATAGCCAAAGGAATATGAAAAGCTATTTTATCACCGGCATCGGAACAGATGTAGGCAAAACAGTTGCTGCCGCCGTCCTGACTGAAGCCCTTCAGGCCGACTACTGGAAACCGGTGCAGGCAGGTGGCCTGGATTTCACGGATACCGACACTGTGATGAGTCTGGTATCTAATCCGGTATCCGTATTCCACCCGGAAGCCTACCGCCTGAAAATGGCTGCCTCTCCACACCGTGCCGCCGCTGCCGAGGGCGTAGAAATTGACGTGCATGGCATGCAACTGCCGCAAACGGAAAACAACATCGTAGTGGAAGGTGCCGGAGGATTAATGGTGCCCCTTAACAAGCGCTTCCTGATGCTGGACCTGGTACAACAACTGGGGCTGGAAGTCGTGCTGGTGTCCCGCAATTACCTGGGCAGCATCAACCACACCCTGCTGACAGCCGAAGTGTTGCGCTACCGCAAAGTGCCGGTGGCCGGCATCATCTTTAACGGCGAAGAGAACAGTGCCTCTGAAGATTTTATTGTGAACTATACCGGCCTTCGCAAGCTACCCTCCATACGCCAGGAGGCAGAGTTTTGCAAAGAGACCATAGCTGCCTACGCTGAGGAATTCAAGTCTTATTTATAGAAAGAAAAGTCAGAATTTGGAAAGATTTATACACTTTTACCTATAACATTAAACTCACAGCAGTAAAATGTCTTTAGCCCAGCGCGACCAGAACGTTATCTGGCATCCTTACACCCAAATGAAAACAGCTGCCCTGCCCGTTCCGATTGTTCGTGGTGAAGGAGCCATGTTGTATGCAGAGGACGGCACAGGGTATATCGATGCAGTATCATCGTGGTGGGTGAACCTGCACGGGCACGCGCACCCCTATATTGCCAAAAAGGTAGCCGAACAACTGCAAACACTGGAGCATGTTATTTTTGCCGGGTTCACGCACGCGCCTGCCGTGGAATTAGCAGAGCGCCTGCTGCAAATTCTGCCCCAGGGCCAAAGCCGCATGTTCTATTCCGATAACGGTTCTACGGCTGTGGAAGTGGCCCTGAAAATGGCTATCCAGTACTGGAACAACCTCGGTACACCTAAAAAGAAGATCATCGCTTTCCGCGACAGCTACCACGGCGATACCTTTGGCGCCATGGCTGTCAGCGCACGCAGCGCCTTTACCGCTCCTTTCTGGTCTTACCTGTTTGAGGTGGAGTTTGTGGATGTGCCCGTTGCCGGAACAGAAGACGAAACAGTGAAGCAACTGGAGGCTTATGCCCTGGGGAGTGATGTGGCAGCTTTTATTTATGAGCCGCTGGTGCTGGGCACAGCGGGCATGGTGATGTATACGCCGGAGGTGCTGAACAAACTCATGCAACTCTGCCAGCAGCACAACATCCTGACCATAGCAGACGAAGTGATGACAGGCTTCGGTCGCACCGGCCGCACCTTCGCTTCTGAATACCTGCAGCATCAGCCGGATATGGTTTGCCTGTCTAAAGGACTGACAGGTGGCACCATGGCGCTTGGCGCCACCTCCTGCAATGAGAAAATCTATGAGGCATTTTTGCACGAAGACAAGAGCAAAACCCTCTTCCACGGCCACAGCTATACAGCGAATCCTGTTGCCTGTGCTGCCGGCTTAGCCAGCCTCGATTTGTTGTTGCAGAACGAGACAAAAGAGAACATCAGCCGCATCAGCAACCGACATGCATCCTTTTCTGAGCGCATTAACCAACTACCCTATATCAAAGAAGTGCGCCAGCAGGGCACTATATTGGCCGTGGAGTTTGAAGACACCACCACCTCGTACTTCAGCGACCTGCGGGATACACTCTACAGCTTCGCTTTAGACCATGGCGTCATTCTCCGGCCACTGGGCAACATCATCTACGTAATTGCCCCTTATTGTATCACAAATGAACAGCTCGACCAGGTGTATCAGACTATAGTGGGCATGCAGGAAGTGGTATCGGGCAACAGGCCCTACCCCCGCCCTGACCTGACGATGCTGCACGATTGAGGTGAAAGGTAGGGGAAATCGACCTTTATCTCCTTTCCTTTTCTGCTTTGAGGCACACAGTCTGCGACGAATCAGTTAACTTTGCCGTTGCTTTGGAATCAGGGAGAGCACATATCATCATCAGGGGAACAGGCGTTATCTGCCCGCTGGGGCATGATGCAGCGTCAGTGGCTGCCGCCTATGCAGCGGGCACTCCGGCCTTCTCCAGTGTTACGCATCACGGGCAGTTAATGCCTGTTGCCGCACTTCCTCCGGCAGCCGAGGCTGAACTGCTTCAGCTTGTCCAATCAGACCCAAACTACAAACAACTGGACCGCTCCGTTTTGCTGGCCATTTATGCCGCACGACAGGCTGCTTCGGAAGCGGGTTGGCTACAGGAGGACACAGCTCCTGCCGATGATTTAGGCGTAAACATTGGATCTTCGCGTGGGGCCACCGGTTTGTTTGAGCAGCATTTTAGCGGTTATCAGCAAAGCCCGGAGGGCAACCTTTCCTCCAGTGCTTCCCCTACCACCACTTTGGGAAACCTGTCGAGCTGGGTGGCCCATGCCGTGAATGCAGGTGGCGCACAAATCAGTCACTCTATTACCTGTAGTACTGCCCTCATGGCGGTGGCGAATGGCGTAGCATGGCTGAAGGCAGGGATGGCGCAGCGCTTTCTGGCAGGTGGCACCGAGGCACCCCTCACCCCTTTCACGCTGTCGCAGATGAAGGCGGTTGGCATCTACTCGAAACTTACTGACCAGCCTTACCCCTGCCAGCCTTATGCGGTAGAAAAGCAGAACACCTTTGTATTAGGTGAAGGTGCCTCCGTTTTTGCTTTGGAGCAGGTAACACAGGAACAGCTTAAATCAGGTGATGTGATGGTGGAAGCCATTGGTGTAGGCTTTGAGAAGATTGAGAGTAAAACGGGGATATCTGCTGACGGCCTAAACTTCCAGAAATCGATGCGGCATGCACTGGCCCAGTTACCTGAAAATGACCGCCAGGTAGATCTCATTATTACGCATACCCCCGGCACCCGTGCCGGCGACAGGGCGGAGCTTGCTGCCATACAGGCTGTTTTTGGCACCGACTCACCTGCCATTACCACCAATAAATGGCTGATAGGCCATACCTTGGGTGCCTCCGGAGCACTAAGCCTGCAGTACGCCCTCTATATTTTGCAGCACCAGCAGTTTGCCCCCATTCCCTTTCCTACCCTGCTGCCTGCTTTCCCCGCGTCCTGCTTCAACCGCATTCTGGTGAATGCTGCTGGTTTTGGGGGCAACGCTGCCAGTGTAATTTTGTGCCGCAGATCAATATTCCGCTAAGGTCTTCTTTTACAACTATCATATTATGATATCATTAACTTTAATATATAACACCCGTAGTGCCTATATTTTTTAAATTATGACTCGCTTCATCTCCAGAGTCAGTTCTTTTCTCTTCCTCTATTGGGACAGAAAGGCCTGCACATCCTCATTATCAAGAGGTTTGTGTACAAATCCGTTAACATCGGATAATCATTTGATCTGGTTGAATCTTTTTGGTCTAGTGAAGACGTCAGAATATAAATTTTTGTCTTTTCCCATCGCTTCCACTCAAATGGTTCAAGCGCATCAAGAAAGTCCCAGCCGCTCATATACGGCATGTTTAGGTCCAGGAGAATAAAGTCAGGTAAGCTATCAGTTGGGCTTTTCATCAGATGAACAAGGGCCTGTTCCGCTGACAGGAAAGTGGAGATTTTAGGAACTCCTGCTTTCCTAAGAGCCTGCTCGGTTAAAAATATACTTACATGGTCGTCATCTACAATAAAGGTGTGCACAGTTGGTAGTTATTTTGGCTGTGTTCTAGAATGTATGATGTTGGAATAAGTATGGCAGCAAGGGTGTTTATAGGAAGTTATGTGCGAGATAACTATCCAGGTAAACTGCCCCTACTGC